>NZ_JAVWUP010000068.1:6264-13890 GCF_036667095.1 Gordonibacter sp.
CTTCAGGCAACCAGGCGAGCGGCATTACTGGCGCATATGGTCGCCTGCAGGCGCTTCTGAATGCTAGCAGCGTTGGTCCTTGCCTAGATATGGGTAGCTACTATGGCATGCAGGCAGTAGCGGGCCTCTATGTCAGCCCCATGATGGGCATGCAAATGTGGGAAGGCAACGAACCCACCGATGCAAAAAATGCAAAAACCATTGTAGTATGGGGTGCTAATATCACCGACGCTCAAGTACAAAATTGGCATCTGGTAAAGGAAGCTATGTATGGTGGTACTAAATTAGTAGTCGTCGACCCCGTCTTCACGCAAATCGCTTCCAAAGCTGATAAGTGGATCCCTATTCGTCCAGGCAGCGACACTTTGCTTAAATATGCCATCATGAACATCGTTCTTGAAAAAGAAGCCCAAGACATTAATTACTTGCAGCAACATACGGTCGCTCCATTTCTGGTACGAAGCGATACGGGAATGTTTGTCCGCAGGAGTAATACCGGCATCGCTCCCACCCCCACAGGTAAAATGAATCCCAAAACGGGTAAAGAGATAATTTACGATCCGTACATGGTGCTTTCAGAAGGCAATCTGACGGCGGTATCCGAAGCGTCCACGCCCGACATAAAGGGTGTGTACAACCTTGATGGCGTACCGTGTCGCACCGCATATGAACTGCTAGAAGAAGAGATTTTGTCGCATTCTCCCGAAGAAGTATCCAAGTTGACTGAAGTCTCAATCGAAGACATCTATGAGTTAGCAGATGCCTGCATGGACACGCCCGTATTCCATTATGAAGGGTATGGTCCACAAGCGTACAATAACGGAGCTCATACCACCATGGCGGGCCTTACGCTCTGCGCGCTCCTCGGCAACCTGGGTAAGCCGGGTGCTTCCTACGGAGCATTCTGGGGCATTCATATTGGAGGCAACTCAGCATACACCGCACCAAATGGTCCAAGTGCTGGCTTCTCGATACCAAGCGTTGATCTGAAAAACGTGGTCGAAATGAAGCAATTCGCTGGCAAAAAAGCAGAAATAAAGATGCTCTGGATGTATTCAGCGAACCCCTTAAATACCCATACCGATACCCATGCGTGGACCGACGTCATCATCCCTTCGATGGAATATATTGTGGTCGCCGACTCTGCCATGACAGATTCCGCGCGTTACGCTGACATGGTGCTGCCGATTGCGCAATGGTTCGAGCTAGAAGAAGTGGCCAATGCGGGACAATGCTCCTCACTGCACCACAATGAAAAGGCAATTGAACCCTTGTACGAAAGCAAACCAGATACACTAATTATCACCGAACTCGCTGAAAAGCTGGGGCTTGGCACGTATTTCACCTTAAGTAACGAAGAGATTCTTGAAGAAGCCTATAACACCGATCTAGCCAAGGCTGCAGGCTTAAGCATGGATAAACTACGCAAAGAAAAGCAAATTCGCTTCATTCCTGGTAATGCAGAAACTGATCCGCACATTGCTTATAAAGATGGTGCTTTCGGCACGGCATCGGGTCGTGTTTAGTTATATAGAGAAATTCCGACCCTACGTGCGGCTACGACAAAGACGCCAACACCTGAAGAAATTGATCGCGACCGCATGGCTCATTGGTTCCCGCCGCTTGAGGCATGGCCGGAAAACGAGTTGTACTCAAAATATCCGCTCGTGCTTATGAGTGAACGGCCGCGCTACCGTGTTCACTCGCAATGGTTCAATACGCCCCTTTTGCGCGAACTGGACCCCGAGCCTTTTGTGAAAATCAATCCCGCAGATGCCGAAGCTCGGGGTATCGTTGATGGCAGCTACGTCGAATGTTTCAATGATCGGGGAGCTGCTGTGGCTAAGGCGGTATTTTCTGAAGCCATTCGCCCTGGTGCGTTGTTGTATCCCAAGGGCTGGCAGCTCAACCAACATAAAGCAGGCGGATGGTCATTGTTGAGTTCCACAGAATTTGATGTATTCGCAGTGAACAACAACTTTATGGATGTACTTTGCGAGGTTCGCACATGGAAGGGGGATGATGAATAATGGCACGTCTTGGTTTCGTTATCGACAAAAAATCCTGTATTGCTTGCCATGCGTGTGCGGTAGCATGCAAAGTGGAAAACAATCTGCCCGACAACGTGTGGTGGAGTCGCGTTCTCACGGTAGGTGGCGATAGTGCAGACACCCCGGCTGGCACGTATCCTCATCTCGATATGGCAAACATTGCCATATCCTGTCAGCATTGCGAAAACCCAGCTTGCGTGAAAGTGTGTCCGGTTGGTGCAACCTACCGAGATGCAGAAACAGGTGCCGTTCGTCAAGATTATGACAAATGTATCGGTTGTCGCATGTGTATGGCTGCTTGCCCGTACACCGGTGTTCGCTCGTTCAACTGGGAGGAGCCGAAGTATGCCATCGGTCAAGCGATGGGCGATGTGGGTGTTCCGCAGCATCAAAAACATGTGGTCGAGAAGTGCACCATGTGTTGGCATCGACTGGCGGAAGATTTAGCTCCTGCATGCGTTGAGGTCTGTCCGGCTCGTGTGCGCTATTTCGGTGACTTCGATGATCCCAACTCCGAAGTATCCAAACTAATCCGTGATCGTGAGTACATGCAACTTCTTCCTGAAAAGGGAACCAATCCCTCTGTCTACTACCTCGTCTAGGGAGATAAGGAGAACCATCATGTCTGAGAACATCCAGGCGGCTCAGTCGCCATCGGCTCCTGCTGCCAAATTCGGGGGCAGAGGGCTCAATATCGGCATCATCGTTGCAGCTATCGTTGCGGTGGCGGGGCTTGCGCTGTGGGTCATGCAGCTCTCCGGTGGCCTTGTGCAGACCAACATGCGAAACCTTGACTCATGGGGGCTCTACATCACCATGTTCATGTTTTTGGTTGGCTTGTCTGCTGGCGGTCTTATTATCTCTTCGGTGCCGCGTGCCTTTGGGTTGAAGGGGTTTGGCGGTATCTCGAAGGTGGCGGTATGGACCTCGATTTGTTGCACGGTGCTTGCCATCGGGTTTGTTATCGTTGACCTGGGGCACCCGATGCGCTTGTGGGAGCTTTTTGCCTACTCGAACTTGGGCTCGCCGCTTATGTGGGACATCATAGTGCTGGGCACCTACCTTGTCTTGTCTATCATCTATCTGTGGGCCACCTTGCGCGCCGAGGCGGGTAAGGTGTCTGAGGTTGCCCTGCGCGCTGTCTCGGTCATAGCCCTTGTGTGCGCCATCCTTGTTCACTCTGTAACCGCTTGGATCTTCGGGCTGCAGCAGGCACATGAATTCTGGCACACGGCTCTGCTTGCTCCCTGGTTCGTATCGTCGGCACTTGTCTGTGGCACGGCACTCGTGTTGGTTGTGGTGATTGCTCTGCGCCGGGCGGGATACATGGAGCTTGCACAGGAAAACATTACGAAGATGGCCAAGATGTTGGGTGCTTTCATTCTCGTTGACCTGTACTTCTTCGGGTGCGATCTGCTGACCGTCGGTTTTCCGGGCGGCTCGGGTACCGAGATTATCACTATGCTCACTGTTGGCCCTCTCGCACCGTTTTTCTGGGTAGAGATTATCGGGTGTGCACTGGCGGCCGCGGTGTGCTTCGTGCCGAAGCTGCGCACGAACCTGCTTGTTGTGGTGGCAAGTGTGCTTGCCATCGTGGGAATCTTCTGCAAGCGTGCACAGCTGCTGGTAGGGGGTTTTCAGATTCCTAACCTGGACTTTGCCGGCCCCATGACGTCTTCTACCGTCACCGACTGGACTGCGGGTATGGCGGGTGCTTACCAAGGCATGGTTTACTTCCCCTCGCTGCTTGAATTTGGGGTTGTGTTAGGTGTCTTTGGACTTGGCGCGCTTATGTTGTTGGTGGGCTTGAAGTATCTGCCGCTCAAGCCAGTGAAAAGCTCGCACTAGCTCTTCGTGAAGTGTGCCGGGCGCTACGTCTCTAAGCTCGGCACACTTCGCGTGTAGGTCTATACGTATTGGCGAGTAGTTGAGATACCCTATCCCTCAAAGGGGTGTTGTCGGTGCCGAAGAAGATTGTCATAACCCTTGTGGCTTTTTTACTTGTCGCAGCGTGCGTGTTTGCTGCTGGCGTGCTTGCAAGCCCTGAGGTGGGGCTTCCCCGGGCAATTGCCGCTGACTCCCCGTGTCCGGCGGTGGGGTGTGCGTCGGGGGAGTGCCACGGCTTTGACAACGTGCCAAAGCCTGATGGTGCCCACGAGATGTCGTGTCCTGAGGCAACGTGTTCGTCGGTTGATTGCCATGCTTGGGACACGCTTACCACGCGCTACTACCAGCCAAGCGACTCAAGTCTGAACCTGTGGATATTGGCGCCGGTGGTGCTGGTGGTGGGCCTTGTCCTGCTCGTGCGGAAGCTTTAGGGGGTTTTGATGAAGCCTATGCATAAAAACCTCGTCATCGATGGCGTGGTCCTGATTATTTATTTGGTTGTGGCAAACCCTGCCATTACGGGCATTGGTCTGCACGAATGGCTTGGATTGGGGATTGTGGTCGTGTTTTTCATACACTGCCTTGTCCACTACGATTGGATCATTGATGTACTCAAGGGCATTGCGATAAGTCCCTCACTTGCACGTCAGGGTAACCTCTTGCTTGATCTGGCGACTTTCGTGGTGTTCGTGGTAGTAACGGTGTCGGGGATAGGTATTTCAAGTGCGGTTCTTCAAGCATTCGGCCTGTATGCAGGTGGCTATTACTTCTGGGATCCGCTTCACTCAATCTCGGCCAAAGTGCTGCTCGCTTTGCTGCTGGTGCATGTGGTTGTGCACTGGAAGTGGTTCTTGAGTTTCTTCAAACAGGAAAAAGGGGACAAACATGAATGAAACGATTGAAGCCGTAGATGACGGAGCGCCCTGGCGCATTCGTGCCACCACCTGCGAGCTTCTTGCGCTTTCGTTTTCCTATCCAACAGGCGTGCTTGCCGAGGCTGTTTCTACCGGTGAGTGGGCAGAGGCAGTGCGCGAGGTTACCGAGGCTCTCGACGTAGCTTTGTCCGACAACTTTTCAGGGATGCTTGCGCCTTACGAGGGCAAGCACTCCGAGGAAGTGCTTCACCTTTTACGGGTGGAAGCAACGCGCTTGTTTGTGGGCGCGCCCGAGCCGGTGGTGAGCCCTTACGAAGGGGTCCACCGCGCGCAAGCTGACGGTGTGCAGGCGCTGCTGTTCGTGAACCCGCACTCCATGGAGGTCGAGCGCTTCATGAAGGCGTGTGGCTTGGGGCGCCCCGAAGGCACGAACGAGCCGCTGGATCACGTGTCCACCGAGTGTGAGCTGCTGGAGCATCTGGCCTTGCGCGCAGCAGCAGCCGCCTCGGAGGGTGCTGCGCCGGCAGACCCGCGCGAAGGAGCTCCCGAGCGCTTCGTCCCCGACGGTGCTCTTCCCGGCGGTTCACCCGAGGTTGCCTACGAATCCTTCCTTGAGGAGCACGTCCGCGCCTGGATGCCCGGTTTTGCCGAAGCCGTAACTGCCGAGACGCGTGAGCCGTTCTATCGTGCCGCGGCGGCGATGCTGCTGGCAATAGTGGGCTAGTTGGTCACTAAACTCCGTGTATCTTCATGCTACTTATCCCGCCAAGTAGAAATTTCGTTCGAACCATAACGAAATTTCCGGAAAAAACGTGTTAATATTAACGAAATTTCCATTTAGGGATACGCGGAATGAGGGCGAGGTGCAGTGAAACGAAAAATCGAACAGAAACTGCTCGCATGGAAATCTTCCGAAAGAAGAAAGCCCCTTGTTCTCAACGGGGCTCGTCAAGTTGGCAAAACGTACTCGGTGCTCGCCTTTGCAAAAGAGCATTATGCCGGCGTTCTTTATGTCGATTTTTCGGCCCAGAAGCACCTATGTGCTCTGTTCGAGGGCGATATTACTCCGGAGGTACTGCTTCCTCAGCTGGAAGTTATACTAGGCTCGCCTGTTGTTGCCGGTGAGACGCTTATCTTTTTTGACGAGATCCAAGCATGCCCAAGAGCTCTGACTTCGCTTAAATACTTCCAGGAACGTGCTCCCGAGCAGCATGTCATTGCTGCCGGAAGCTTGCTGGGCGTGGCTCTCGGGCGCGAAGAGTACTCGTTTCCGGTTGGTAAAGTGGACATGCTCTCAATGCACCCCCTTGATTTCGAGGAGTACCTTTGGGCGCTTGGAGAGGCATCGCTGGCTCGACTCATCCGATCTTCGTTTGATAAGGGCAGTGTTTTTGGCCTGCATGACTTTGCTTTGGGGTACTGTCGTAAATATCTTCTTGTCGGAGGAATGCCCGAGGTGGTGTCCGCCTCGATTGCGGGCGCTTCGTTCCAAAACATCCGATCCATTCAGCAAAACATCACTGACGCTTACGTTGCCGATATGACGAAGTACGCAAGTCCGCTTGATAGCGCAAAAATACTCAATGTGTGGCGCAGTGTTCCGGAGCAGCTGGCGAAGGAAAACCACAAGTTCCAATATGCCACCATTGCTTCTTCCGCCCGGGCGTTTCAGTACGAAGCTCCCATCAACTGGCTCCATGCGGCAGGATTGGTTTCGTTCTGCTATCGCGTGAGTGAAGGGTGTCGTCCTCTTCGTTCGTTTGCAGAGCGGGATTTCTTCAAGCTATATCTGGTCGATGTCGGTTTGTTGGCCGCTTTACAGGGAGCAACTCTTGAAGATATCGAACCCGCTTTGGGAAAGGGATCACGATTTCGAGGAGGATTGGCCGAGAACTACGTGATGCAGCAGTTGGTGGCGTTAGGCTGCGAACCTTTTTACTGGGGAACTACCAGTAAGTCAGAGGTTGATTTTGTCGTTCAGGAGAAGTCGGGCGAAGTGGTGCCTATCGAGGTCAAATCAGGAGAAAACGTCTCGTCGCGCAGTTTGGAGGCTTATAGGAAAGCCTACAATCCTCCTTACGTAGTTAGAATTTCGGCGAGGCAGTTCGGCTACGCCAACGGGGTAAGAAGCGTGCCTCTTTACGCGGCATTTTGCTTGGGCTGACAAGCCTCTCTCGTTTTGCGTTTGAGGGTGATGCTTTGCATGGTTCCGTCTATGCGAGCAGCCAGATTCCCTCGTCTGTCCCGAGAGAGGCCGGCAGTTTTTGGTCTTTTGCGTAGGAGGTGTGCGGGAGGCTAATTCGTCTCCCACGCAAGGGCCAGACTCCCGAATCGGCTACAGCACACAAGGATGCCATACGGGGAGCGCATGATGAGGCAAATGAAGACGGTGCGACTGTACGCGCCCCGCAGCGAATCACCTATTCTCCGCATATTATGCGGAGAATAGGTGGACATTCTCCGCACAGCACCTTACACTGGGGCTATGTATTTGCATGAACGTAAAGACTGGACGAATTTTACTTGGGACGACTCGGCTCTAGCGCCCCTTGTTGCCAAGGTGTGCTTCGCTCAAGGTCTTCTGCTGGGAAAAATGAGCGACATCGGCTTCGACCTTGAGGCGGCGGCAGAAGCCGACGTGCTTTCGAGCGAGGTGCTTGCGTCTTCGCGCATCGAGGGAGTGGCGCTCGATGCCGCTAAAGTAAGGTCATCGGTATCTCGCCAGTTGGGGATCGAGGAGTCCGAGCCCGCTTCCGATACGAGGGAGGCGGACGGGGCTGTTGCCCTCATCTTTGAAGCGGTGAAGAACTGCA
>NZ_JAVWUP010000069.1:0-13634 GCF_036667095.1 Gordonibacter sp.
GTGGGGAGTGTCAAGTTCTGATCAGGTGAAGTCTGGCGGAGGAAGTAGGATTTGAACCCACGGTACCTTTCGGCACAACAGTTTTCAAGACTGCCGCCTTCAACCACTCGGCCATTCCTCCGCGTCTTGGATGCGCTTCTTGCGGGAGTTTCGCAGGGGTAGACTCGTCTTGCTCGTTGAGCAAAGGCGAGAAGGTCCTGCCCTCGAAACATTCCGGCGAAGCGTAGAATCAGGATAGCATATTCCCGGTTTTGCCCCAATGAAAAGATATGCTGCGGTGCGGCTTAAGTCATCCGGGTGTTTGCCGCTGTCGTGCTGTGCGAGGCGCTCAAACGCCGGGACAGAAACGCGACCTCGACGCTTATCGTTGTCCTGCGGGTACGCGCGAAGGCTCGCGCGGGTCTTTCAGTAGACCCGCAGACCTACAGACCCGCAGACCCGCCGGCGAAGCCTCTGCCTGCATATCTCATGTTGCCTGCGAGCGGCGTACCGCCTTCGCCTATAATGATCCCCATGAACGATGAAGACTACATGCGCTTGGCGCTGGAAGAGGCGCGACGAGCGGCTGATCTGGGCGAGGTTCCCATCGGGGCTGTGGTCGTGTATGAGCCCATCGATCCAGCCACGCGGCGCCCGATGGCTGATCCCTGCGTTATCGCGCAGGCGTGCAACCTGCGCGAGACGACGCGCGATCCTGCGGGGCATGCGGAATTTCTGGCCATGAAGCAGGCGGCAGTGGAGCTTGAGGCCTGGCGGTTGACGGGCTGTACCGTGTACGTGACGCTGGAGCCGTGCATCATGTGCGCGGGTTTGATGCACCAGGCCCGTATCGACCGTTGCGTGTACGGCGCGCCCGATCCGAAAGCCGGCGCCCTGGGCACGCTCTATCGAATCAACGAGGACGAGCGCCTCAACCATTCGTTCGAGGCAGTGCCTGGTGTGTTGGGCGACGAGTGCTCCGGATTGCTGCGCGACTTTTTCGCGAGCAGGCGGAAGAAGAAGTAGAAAGAAGCAAGGGAGACCCATGGCGGCAACCAAGTCAGAAAACACAGTCGATCTTTTTGCTGAAGCACGTTCGGCTCAGATAAAGGACCAACTGGGCCGACCCGCTTCCGGCACCGTGAAAGTGGTCGCACCAGCCAAGGTGAACCTGTTCTTGGGTATTGGCCCACGACGTGCCGACGGGTACCACGATGCCGTGAACATCATGCACGCGGTGAACCTGCATGACGTGCTCTATATGCAGGTGAAGGAAGGTTTAGGCGAAGAGCAAGGGCTGACCGTGCAGGTGCGTACCTCGGCTCGCGAGGGATTGGCCCCCTTGGACGTGCCTCCACAGGACAACCTGGTTTATCGCGCTATCATGCGGTTGGCCGAACGGCTCGGGCGCACCCAGCGCGAGACGATCGAAGTGCATCTCGAAAAGCATATCCCAGCCCAAGCGGGGCTGGGCGGCGGTTCGTCGGATGCTGCGGCTGCATTGGTGGGCGCAGCGCGCCTGTGGGACGTCCCCGACGATCATCCGGCGCTTGAGGAAGTGGCTCGCAGCCTCGGTAGCGATGTGGCGTTTTTCCTGCATGGAGGGTGCGCTTGCTTTGGGGGAGCAGGCGAGCTTTTCGAGCAGGCACTTGCTCCGATGAAAAAGCAGCTTGTGCTGATCAAACCCGATGAAGGCGTGTCTACCGCTGCTGCCTACCGTGCATTCGACGAATGTCCGCAGCTTGTCGATGCGGCACTCGAACAAACGGCTCGCCAAGCTGCGCAGGCGCAGGAGGTGCCGCTGTTCAACAACTTAGCCCCTGCGGCCGAACGCCTCCTTCCCCTTCTGGCTGACGTGCGCGTATGGACCTGCGCTCAGCCAGGGGTGGAAGACGTACTGCTCTGCGGCAGTGGCTCGACCACCTTTGCGGTATGCGTTGACTTCGATGCTGCTTGCCGCCTGTCGGCATCTGCGCGTCAACGTGGTTGGTGGGCGCGTACGACGGCGTTCGGCTCGGTCAAGGCCGCCGTTATGTCCCGTGGGTAGGACGCTGTTGCAATGATCGGGATTTACGTGCAAACTTGTTACCTGTGGCGTTCCCTGTATCGCGCTACACGATGGTAGAATAGATCAAACCGAGCAAAGGAGAATCATGAATATCGCTCTTATTATCGTACTGGTCGTCGTGGTTGTGCTGGTTGTTGCGGCCATCGCCCTGTACAACAATCTTGTTAAACTGCGCAACATGGTGGACAACGCGTGGGCTCAGATCGACGTGCAGCTGCAACGCCGCATCGATCTTATCCCGAACCTCGTGGAAACTGTGAAAGGTTACGCCGCCCATGAAAGCGGCACGCTGGAAGCGGTCACCCAGGCACGTACAGCCGTGATGAACGCTTCGACACCCCAGGATAAGATGGCCGCCGACAACATTCTCACCGGCACCCTCAAAAGTCTGTTCGCCGTTTCGGAAGCCTATCCTGACCTGAAGGCCAGCACGAACTTCCAGCAGCTGCAAACCGAGCTGGCGAACACCGAGGACAAGATTAGCTACATGCGCCAAAGCTACAACGACATGGTAATGAAGTTCAACACGGCTATCCAGACGTTCCCGGCGGTGCTGTTCGCGGGCATGATGGGCTTTACGCAGCGTGAGAGCTTCGATGCCGTGGCGGGTGCCGAGACTGCACCGCAGGTTCAGTTCTAGCACATGATGGTAACAAACGGTGCATAAGGCAGATACTGCTGAGTTCGATGAGCGCTGTGGTGAAGCGTCCGAAGCCGGGCGCTTTCATCGGCTGCTCCGGAGTCTCTCAGCGTGTGCTGCTTGCGGATGGCGCCGATTTGATAGGACAAACCTCACGAACCGAACAGGCCGGCTAAGGGAGGGGGAAGGACGATGATAGCGAGACTTTCCCGCATCGTTCCGCTGCTCATCGTGCTTGCCGTTATTGCTGGCATTGTATATCTGGTTGCGGCGTGGCGTTACTCGCCGAATCGGGCCAAGGAGATACTCATCAGGTTGTTCACGTGGCTGACCGGTATCATCTCGGGATTCTTCGGGCTCGCAAGCGCCTATGCCCTCATCGAGCGCAATATGGCGGTGCTCGAGTTGACGGCAACGTTTCTCGGTGCAGCGCTTGTTGCGCTGCTGGTAACACGCATTTGCCGCGCCGTGTTTGTGCGGAACCATCCCCAGTATAAGAAAAAGCCGGAAAAAGCGACACCGGTAGACAATCGCCCAAGACGGCCGTTCACGCCGCCTTGGAAGCGGTAACGAAGGTGCTGCGAAGAGAGCCGACCTTGGGGCCGGCTCTCTTCGTGAAGGGGGAAGTGCGCTAATCGGGGAGGAATGGTCAGGCGACGAAATCGGCAGCGTTGTTGCCGGCGACACGGCCGAACGTGTATATGTCCGCCATGGAGGTGGAGCCGAGGCGGTTTGTTCCCATCTTATGCCCGGCCACCTCGCCTGCGGCAAATAATCCAGGAATGGGGGTGCCGGAAGCGTCGAGCACCTCGGCCTTGGGGTTGATGTGCAGGCCGCCCATCGTATAGTGCACGGCAGGCTTGTATGCGACTACGTAGTATGGCGGCGTGCTAATCTTGGACATTTTGCCACGGTAGTTGAATTCGGTATCTTTACCTGCGTCCACGTAGCTGTTCCAGGTGTCGACGGTTTTCTTAAGCTCGGCGGCATCAATGCCGAACGGCTCGCAAACCTCTTCGAGGGTATCGGCTTTTACGCAAAGCTTACGCGACGAAAGGTTCTCGAACTCGTCTATATGGATGTCCACAACCTTCGTGTCATCGGCTGCTTTCTGGTCCCATATCTCGTAGGCCATTTCACCGGTCTGCGCGAGGATAGCCTTCGACAGTACATCGCGACGACCGAGTTCTTCCACAAAGCGCTTGCCTTCTTTGTTGAACATGATGGTGCGCTCGTCGAGGCGCATATCGTCCAGATAAATCAGTGCACCGTTGTCAACGTCGCAGATGGGATACGTTTGGATAAGGTCCATGTCGATAAGCTCGGCACCGATCTTCGAGGCCATGTCGAGACCGTCGCCCTGGGCACCCACCGAGTCGGTTGAGTTGAACTGCTCGCCGAAGTCGGGGTTCGCCTTGGCACGCATTTCGACGTTCGCGCCGAAGCCTCCGCAGGCCATCACGACCGCCTTGCAGGTGAACGACAACTCGTCGCCCGTTACGGTATTGGTGGCCTTAACGCCGCCAATACGGCCGTCCGCGCCTTTAACTAATTCGGTTGCCTTCGTGTTGTCGATAAGCGTGATGTTGTCGACGGTTTTTGCACGCGTGGTAAGCTTGGTGGTCATGGCGTTGCCAATGTGCCCCGTGGGGATGATTGAGCGCTTGACGGAATGGCCGCCGAAGAACAGCAGGTCGTGCTCCCACGATACCCCGCCCTCGAACGTGAGCCACTGGGCCGCATCGAATACCCCATTGGCAATGACGTTCACCAACTCCGGATCGCCGCGATAGTCGCCGCCCTTCAGCATATCCTCGGCAAGTGTTGCCGGGCTGTCTGCAATGCTGAGATTGCTCTGAATCCAGTTGTTCGGAACAGCCATCTCGCCGCCGGAGAGTGCCGTCGAGCCACCGAATACCCCCAGCTTCTCCATAAGCAGGACTTTCTTACCCTTGTTTGCAGCACTAATGGCGGCGGTGAACCCAGCCCCTCCCGTGCCGATAACGATGACATCGTAGGTTGTTTCAAGATTTTCCGGCGCAGGCTGCAGGGCCTTGTCGCGCTTCTTCCATTCAGACGACTTCTCGCCGGCAGAATCAAGTGCTTCAGACACGGCCCCGAGGAAAGCCATGCTAGAGAGCGTAGCTCCCGTGACGGTATCTACGTTGAGCGTCTGGTTGTCTACGATAAGTTTGGACAGCTTGTCCATGCAGGTGTCGCCTAGGCCGGAGGTTTCGCGTGACTTAACCACGTCGATGCGCTCTATTTTGCCTCCATTGGTAACTACTTCTATCTGAATGTTGCCGTGCTTGCCCATGCCCGAGCCCATGGTTGCGATGCTGGCATCGCTGGGTGCCTGAGATGACGATGCTTTGCCCGAAGGTGCGCATCCTGTAAGCGACAGGGCACCTGCCGCCGTGGCGATGGCCGATCCAGTAAGAAACTGCCTACGTGAAATTCCCATAACTTTCCTCCTTTTTCAGATGGTCCCGAGGGTCTCCCTTGCCCGCTGTCCGGCGTTGTGAAAGAAAGCCGCATAGGGTGGCTTCTCTGCCGAAGGGGAACGAGTCAAACATAGCACCACCGTCTCAGGGTTCAACCGTTTGCCGAGGTTAAACTTGTAACCCAGCCTTGAAAACCCTTGGTTTGCCCTACTGTTTGGGGCTATTATTATCGCGAAGATAGTAGGGGCCTATGACGGCGGCGCTGCCCAAGGGGAGGTGGCGCACTAGGTAGGATTAGGGGGAGTGGGTTGCGTGGTTGAAGGGTTTCTCGCACGCTGGAAAGGCATATTCTCGCGCATTGGGGCCATGCCTGTTGCGTTTTTGGGCGTCGGATTGTATCGCGCGTGGCTAGCCATATTTTTTCGGTTTGATGCGTTTCCGGGAATGGGATTTGCCGATTACGCATTGTTTGAGGGGGCTATCGGCGTGTCCTCACTTGCTGTTGCACTTTGCGCCTGTCGCATAGCGCCGCTTTGGTCGAACCGCCGCATAATCCGGGCGACTGCTGTGTTTATGACAGGTGGGTCTGCGCTGTGTGTCTTTGTTTGCTTTGTGGTTGAATCTGAGGTGCTGAAATGGGCGGGGCTTATAGCTGCGGGTGTAGGGCTGGGGTTTCTCATCCTCATGTGGACCGAATTTTACGGGACGCTTAATCCTTTGCGCGTTGCGGTATACCATGCGGCGGGCATATTTTTCGGGGAGCTGATTATCTGGCTGTTCACGGGGCTGGAGGCAGTGTACCTTGCCACTCTGTCTGTTGTGTTGCCGCTTATGTCCCTAGCCTGGATGCGTCGATCCATGCGGCATATTCCCGATGTCGATTTGCCACGTAAGATGGCGAAAGTCGATCGGGGGGCCGTGCCGTGGAAGCCTATCCTGCTGATGGCAGTATGCACCTTCGCGACGGGGTTCGGCGTGTTGCCCGATCAGCCAATTATTGCCGGGAATATCGTGGGCACGCTACTGGTGACGGCGTTTGTGTTCTTCGGCGTGCTGTCTGCATCCAAGTGGTTCAACTTCGACACTATCTATCAACTGGCGTTTCCCCTGATGACTGTTGGATTGCTGCTTATTGCACCCTCACTTTCCATAGGTCCCCAGGTTGCTGCGGGGTGCTATGATGCGGGCTATACGATGCTTTCTATGTTCATCATGATTATCCTTAGCAATATAACCTATCGATTCGGTATTAGCGCTGCATGGCTCAACGGCATAGAGCGCGGCATTCGCTATCTCATGGAGATGGCGGGCTGGGTTCTGTTTGCGGTGGGCGGAACGTATTTGACAACGGCTCAAAACGATACGTTGCATTTTGGTATCACGGCCGCCGTAGTGGTAGCGTTCGTGATGATATTCGCCACCGAAAAGCGCTTATCGGCGAAATGGGGCATCAACCTGCATGCCTCGGACAAGGCCGAAGGCGACGATGTGTTTTCTCCTGGTTTATTGGCCATGCGTGTGTCAGACTTATCAAAAGAGCATCACTTGAGTCCTCGGGAAGAAGAAGTGCTGCAACTTATGGCGCGCAAGGAGTCCCTCGCAGAAATCGAGGCAAATCTGTTTGTTGCACAGGGAACGGTAAAAGCGCACATCAGCCGCATCTATCGGAAGCTTGGCGTACACAGCAAAGAGGAATTGTATGGGGTGTTGGGGGTGGAAGAATAGGGGGTTCACCAAATCGATGGCGGAGAAGTAGGGATTCGAACCCTAGATGCCCTTGTGGGGCATACTCACTTAGCAGGCGAGCACCTTCGGCCTCTCGGTCACTTCTCCGCGCTATAATAGGTGCGGTTCGCTATGATACCGTGACCTTTCCGAACTTGCAAGGAGCATAAACGTGCAAAACACGAGTGATTCGTATATGGGCACACGCAGAGACCGTTTTTCGGGGTATCGCGCCGCCGCAGGGGCTTTGTTTCTTGTCGGCATGCTTGCTGTGGCTCTTTCCCTCGCCTTCGGCGCTCCCAGCCAGGCATTCGCAAAATCCTACGACATGCCCAAGGTGGATATTGCGGCGCAAGCCGAGACTAACGGTTCGCTGCATGCCGTCGAACAGCGCACCTTCAATTTCAACGGCGATTTCACGGCCGTATGGTGGACCTTCGACGGCTTGCCCTCGAATGCCGAGCTCAAGATCAATTCTATGCGTATGGCGCGGGTGGATGCAAATGGCGCGGCAACGGGTGAGTGGCAGACGATGCTAAGCGTCCCCTTCATGTTGGACTGGCGCGATTCGGGTGGGCCCGGTACCGATGCCTTCTCGTTCGATGCTCCCAAAAAAACGGTGTACGCCTTTTTCAACGCATCGGACGAGAAGGTGATGATCGAGCTGGACTATACCGTAGTAAACGGCGTGCAGGCTTACCAGGACATCGGCGAGGTGTACTGGAAGTATATTGGGAGCCAATGGGCGGAAGCTTCCGACAACGTCACCATGACGTTGTCGCTGCCGGTGCCGCAAGGCACGCAGGTTACGCCGGGAGACAACGTGCGTGCATGGGGGCATGGCCCCCTTGATGGTACCGTTACGGTGAACGCGGACGGTACGATTACCTATCAGGTGCCACACGTGAATGCGGGCCAGTTCGCCGAGGCGCGCGTGGCGTTCCCGGTGGCCTGGCTGACGAACCTGTCGGCTGATGCGGTCAAGCTTCGCGGCAACGAGATGCGTCTCGATCAGGTGCTCAGCGAAGAGAAGACGTGGGCCGATCAGGCTAATCGCGACCGTATGCTCTCGCTCGCGTTCGTTATCGGATGCGGCGTTATCTGCGTTCTGTTGATTGCCTGGGCTCTGCGCGCATACTTCAAGTACGGCAAAGAGCACCATCCCGGCTTCACGGACGAGTATTGGCGCGACGTGCCCGACCCTCGTATTCACCCGGCTGTGATCGGCCGGTTGTGGCGCTGGGATCGTGAAAATCAGGACGACTTCACGGCTACGCTCATGCATCTGTCGCACATCGGCGCTATCCGCATCGACAGCGGCAGCTACGACCAGTCGAAGTCTTTCGGTCGTACCGAGGCGGTAGACGACTACCGTCTCACCCGTATTCCTGCGGTGGCAGACAACGTGACCGACCCCATCGACCGCTCTGCACTGAGCTTGCTGTTCGGAACCGTGGCGGCAGGTCAGGACTCTTTGTGGTTCGGTTCCATCGAGAAGTTCGGTAAAGACCATCCAGAGCGCTTCGTTGACGAACTGAGCAACTGGCAAGGGCTCGTCTCCGCCCAAGCTAATCGCGAAGACTTCTTTGAAGCAAAGAGCAAACGTTACCAGGGATACCTAATCGCGATGGCTGTCGTCGTCGGCATAGCGGGCCTTGTCATCGGCTTCTTCATGGGAAACTTCATCCCGCTGATCTTCATGCTTCCCACGGCTATAGCGCTGGGCGTTATCGGTAACTATATGCCGCGCCGCAGCATGGAAGGGAACGACCTGGTGGCGAAATGCAAGGCGTTGCGCAACTGGTTGCGCGACTTCTCGGCGCTGGATGAGCGTCCGCCCACTGACGTGAAAGTATGGGGCGAGTTCATGGTGTACGCCTACCTGTTTGGTATTGCGGATCAAGTTATGAAAGAGCTGCAGACGCGAGTGCCCGAGCTGTTCGAGGCGGATGCGGGCGTGGTGGGCGGCTACGGCTACATGCCATGGTGGTTCTGGTACGCGCCGATGCACGGCCAGCACGGTTCGCTCATGCCTTCGGCAGGCGATATGTTCCATACGGCCGTCGCGAACACCGTGTCCACAGCACAGGCGGCGATGTCGGGTGCCAAGGGGGACTTCTCGAGTGGGGGCGGTTTCGGCGGGGGATTCTCCGGAGGCGGAGGCGGCGGTTTCGGCGGAGGCGGCGGCGCGCGATAGGCTGAATTCGGCGCGCTTTTCAAAGCGGCTGGGGCAAGAGATCCCCAGTCGCTTTTTTGTGCATTTAAACGTGCGAGCAAGTGGCATGACGTAAACGCATCGGGTTTCGTGTGGGTTCTGTCTGGTATACTTCCCGATGACGCGCTTGCTGCGCGGTTGATCGGCTATGACGACGGAGGACGTGGCACGTGCCCGCGCGCGAGGACATTGAACCGAGGCCTTCTCGCAAGAGCAATATCAAGACCGCGCTCGTATGCGGGGCGGGCCTCTTTGTCATCGTTATCGTTCTGGTCGTGTACGTCAACATCATCTCGCGTGAGACCGAATCCTCGCTCAACCTGTTCATGGAAGAGGTCGCCGACGTCGAAAGCGCCAATGCCCGCGCCATTTTCGAGGGCGAATTCAACATTTTGCATGGAGCTTCGGCGTTCATTACGCAGGAAAACATCGGGAATGAAGCCGCACTTCTCGAACGGCTTCGAGAAGTGGTCGATTCCGGGTCGTTTTCACGGGTAGGCGTAGTCGATCTTGAAGGTCACGGCGTTGCCTACGACCAGAGTTTGGGAAACCTAACTTCACGTGACTATATCGACCAGGATTTTGTCCGGAAGTCAAAGGGGGGAGCCGACTACGTCAGCGCTCCGTACGAAGACGAGCTGACGGGAGTCCAGAGCCTCGCGTTCTCCGTGCCCGTTTACGATATCAAGCACGAAGGCGGCGACCCTATCGGCGTGTTGGTCGGCGTTACCTCGGCCGAATCGTTTGCTAACATCATCGATGTCAGTCTGTTTGCCGGACGAGGTTCTGTCTCTATCATCGATTCGAGCGGAAACGTCCTCCTGCGATCTGCCGCTGCGGAAGTTGACGGCGTGGATGTGTTTTCGGCGGGATATGATAAGGCGGGCTTGCCGGACGAGGCGAAGGAGAGTCTCGCGAAAGGCGAGAGTGGTTCCGCCACGGTTATCCGGCCGAACGGAACGACGCTGTTCACCATCTATCGACCTATCGGCATCAACGACTGGTTCATCGACGTCGTCGTTCCTTCCGATTACCTGGAGGCTCAAAACCATACGGTGCTCGTCGCTTCCATGGTTATGGCGCTGTTCGTGGTGGGGGTTGTGTCGCTGCTGATGTATCTGATTCTAAGAGTGAGGCACCGCAGTGAAGGTGCGCTTGCACGAGCTGCGCTTACCGACCGACTGACCGGTATCGACAACGAGCTCGCATTCATGCGAAAGAGCGCAGTAAGGCCTGAGTACTACGAGGGCGGGTGCTCTCTTGTGTTGTTTAATCTGGTCGGATTCTCGCTGTTCAATACCATCTATGGCTTCGATGCGGGATCTGCCTGCCTGCGGAACATAGCGCACCTCTTGAAGTCCGACCTTCGTCGACACGAGTTGGTGGCACATTTGACGGGCGATCGGTTTGCTATGCTCGTTGAAACATCTGATGCCAGACGTGCCGACGCGAGGCTGGTGGAGCTGATGAACCGCATTGAGGCGGCAACCCGGGCCGACGATTCGCAATACCGTATTGTTTCTCAGTGCTGCGTGTACCGGTTGGAAAGAGCCGATTTTGAGCGCGACATCAACCTTATACTGCAAGATATGGCGGTGCCCCTGAAACGTGCACAGAGTCATGCGGGCTCGCGTATTGTCCGTTATGACGAGTGTGACGTAGCGGCCGCTACGCGTGCGCGGCAGATCGAAAGCATCATGTCGACTGCTCTGTCGGAAAAGGAGTTCCTTGCCTTTTTCCAACCTCAATACGATATTTCGGGCGATGTTCCCGTATTGTGTGGCGCCGAAGCGCTTGCGCGATGGAATTCTCCGATTCTGGGCTTGGTCACACCTGACGAGTTTATTCCCGTCTTCGAGCGAAACGGATCGATCAGCCAGATAGATCACTATATACTCGAACACGCTTGCGTGAGGTTGCGTCAATGGCTCGACGATGGCTTGCGGTGCGTTCCCCTATCCGTCAACCTGTCGCGCAGGAACCTGTTCAGCGCCGATCTGATCGAGCAGATCGAGCACGTTGTGGACAAGCACAGGGTTCCTCACGAGCTTATCAAGCTGGAATTGGCGGAGGGTATCGTTGCCGAGAACGAACGGCAGCTTATCAGCACGGCCGAGAAACTGCGTGCACGCGGATTCAAGATCGTCATGGACGATTTCGGTACCGGCTATTCGTCGTTCCCGGCGCTCAAGGACATTCCTTTTGACACCATCAAACTTGATCGGTCGTTCTTCGGAGAGTCGATTGCAGACAAGCGTGGCCGTGCTACGCTGATGAGCGTAATTGCCCTGCTGGAGCAGTTGGGCTTCAAAATACTGGCCGAAGGCGTGGAGACGGCCCGTGAGGTTTTCCAGCTCAAGGAATGGGGCTGCCAGACTATTCAGGGATACGTATTCGGCCGGCCAGTCGAAGGTACGGTATTCGAGCAGGAATGCCTGCGCCCGGCGCAAAACGATCTGATCTCAGCCCAGCTGGACGGGAGATCCTTCTAGTCAAGCTTCTCTCGCGTCTTGAATCGGAAGCCGCTCGCCAGCTCTCTCTTCGTATGTTGTAAATACAACATACGAGTGCCAAATATCTTCCTATAGTGGGAGCACAAACGTTGCAGACTGCTTTCTTCTTCTGTGCGGCGTGCGCCAGAAAAAGCACGCGGCAGCCTGGAACGTTGAACGCAAAACGCTCAGAGAGGAAGCTGCTATGGAGAGCACGATGTTCTGTTACCAGTGCCAAGAAGCGGTCGGGAACAGGGGGTGCGTTAATTCGGGAATGTGCGGCAAGAAGCCCGACACCTCCAACCTGCAAGATGTGCTGGTGTATGTGACACGTGGCCTGGCGCAGGTAGCCTCGCGACTACGGGCCGAAGGGAAGCCGGTCGATGCTGCCGTGAACCAGCGCGTGGCTTCGAACCTGTTCGTCACCGTCACAAACGCGAATTTCGACGACAGGGCGATTGCGTCGCATCTTGCCGACACGGTACGCGAGACCGCCGCGCTTCGAGCGCAACTGAGTAACCATGAGGGCTTGTCCGATGCTGCGACCTGGGAGCCGGCGGACAAAGCCGCCATGCTGGCGAAAGCACCCTCGGTGGGCGTGATGGCTACAAGCGATGACGATATCCGTAGCTTGCGCTGGCTGCTTATCTACGGGTTGAAGGGCATGGCCGCCTACGCCGAGCACGCTCGCATCTTGGGATACGACCAAGAAGAGATCGATGCCTTCCTGCAGGAGGCTTTAGCAAAGACGCTGGACGACGCCCTGACCGTGGATGATCTGATTGCCTTGGTGCTGGAGGCGGGAAAGCGCGGCGTGGACACGATGGCTCTGCTGGACAAGGCGAACACCGAGTCCTATGGAACTCCCGAGATCACCACGGTGCCTACGGGCGTACGCACCAACCCCGGCATCTTGGTGTCCGGACACGATCTGCATGACCTGGAGATGTTGCTCGAGCAGACGGCGGGGAGCGGTGTGGACGTGTACACCCACGGCGAGATGCTGCCCGCGCACTACTACCCTGCTTTCAAGAAGTACGATCACTTTGCCGGCAACTATGGAAATGCTTGGTGGCAGCAGAAAGAAGAGTTCGAGCAGTTCAACGGCCCTGTCTTTTTGACCACGAACTGCCTGGTCCCGCCGAAGGACAGCTACCGCGACCGTGTCTACACCACCGGCGCCGTGGGCTTTCCCGGCTGCAGGCACATTCCTGGCGGCCTTGGCGAGCAAAAGGACTTCTCGGAGCTTATTGAGCATGCGAAGCATTGCGATGCACCTACCGAGCTTGAGGACGGCAAGATTGTCGGCGGCTTTGCGCACACCCAGGTGCTGGCGTTGGCCGATAAGGTTATCGAAGCCGTGAACGCTGGTGCCATCAAGAAGTTCGTTGTCATGGCGGGGTGCGACGGGCGTGCGACGGGCCGATCCTACTACACCGACTTTGCCGAAGCCTTGCCGCAGGATGCGGTTATTCTCACGGCCGGGTGCGCGAAGTACCGCTATAACAAACTTGAGTTGGGCGATATAGGTGGAATCCCACGCGTGTTGGATGCGGGCCAGTGCAACGACAGCTACTCGCTGGCAGTTATCGCGTTGGCTTTGAAGGACGCGTTCGGCCTGGACGACGTGAACGACCTACCTATCGTCTACAACATTGCCTGGTACGAGCAGAAGGCCGTTATCGTGCTCTTGGCGTTGCTGGCCTTAGGGGTGAAGAACATTCACCTCGGTCCTACCCTGCCTGCCTTCCTTTCGCCAAACGTGGCGAAGGTGCTGGTGGAGAACTTCGGCATTGCGGGCATGGGGACGGTCGAGGACGACTTGGACCTATTCTTCGCCAGCTAGGCACACAGGGGGTTCGGCACCTGCTTTTTGCTGGTGTGCTTTCGATCTGTGGGGCAGTGCGTCTCGGTTTCGTATACCTACGATGCGCACAGATTCTTCTACGTTGCGCATCAGGTGCTTGATCGTGCGGCATCGCTGAGGATATAGGGAACGGTGACACGGTATTATGGCGGTATGCTGGTCGTTTCCACGGGGCTCGACGTAAACGAGCAGCCTATAGAGATG
>NZ_JAVWUP010000070.1:0-13607 GCF_036667095.1 Gordonibacter sp.
CCCAGTCGTAGTAATCGATCAAAGAGGACAACGTTTGTTCCCCACTTAACGGTTTTTGCCAATTCGAAGCCGCCCCGCCCCGAACGCCTCCGAACAACCCTTCAACGCTCCACCATTCTGCTGCCCGCATAGCCTGGCTTGCTCTATACTCAATACCATCAACCTGTTAGCGCTGCGCAAGGAGACACCATGGCTGCAACCGTCAAAACCCTGCTCGAGAATCCTGGCGAGCTTTACTGGGGCACGCGCGTGGGCGACCCCGAATACCATTACGGCATCGCAATGGACTTGCGGGACGGCACCCTTGCCGTGCAGCTGGTCTACGTGCTGACCGACCTCGACGATACGGGCGAAGCCCTCGTCACGCCCGACACCCTTATGTCGTGCTTCACCGTAGCCGACTTGGAGAAAACCGGCATCGTCCTCAGCGACAACATGGACGATGCACCTGATGGCACGATCGGATGGTATTGCATCGAGCTGTCGGTATTCAACCAAGACGAGCTTGCCGCCCTCCAGGAAAGCAATGAAGAGCATGACGAGTGCCTCGATTCCGTCATCCAGGCCCTGTCCGCTTCCCCCGAAGAGGTGCAGGCGGAAGACAGCTTCCTAGAAGAATACTCGTTCTTCGACCTGCTCGACGAGCTCAGCGACCTCTCCGACAAGATCGACCGTGGCGAACTGGCACGCCCCCTGCCCTTCCAGTTCCACCTCATCGGCGATGCCCTGCTCGGCTGGCAGTTCGCTGACGAGAAGGACTTCCGCTAGTTGAACTTGAAGATGCGCTGGGCCATGCGGTAGCCGGTAATGCCGATGCGACGCCCCAGCTCGGTGGGCAGGTTCGTGCTGGCGTTCAAGACGCCGCGCCGGATACGGCGGTAGACGTCCGGGTTGTGCGCCTTAAGGTACTCCCAGACAGCCTCGCGCTCGTCCTCGGCGTCGTCAGTGTCGGTCATACGCAGGAAGATGGAGCAGATGCACATCATCATGGACAGGTAGTTCTCCATATAGCGCTCCAAGC
Source organism: Gordonibacter sp. (assembly GCF_036667095.1). Lineage (NCBI taxonomy): Bacteria > Bacillati > Actinomycetota > Coriobacteriia > Eggerthellales > Eggerthellaceae > Gordonibacter > Gordonibacter sp. The sequence goes on from NZ_JAVWUP010000070.1 coordinate 1,022, forward strand.
GCTTCTCGGGCACGCCGTCGGGCAGGCGCACGGCATCGATCATCAGGCGCGTCACGCGCAGCTGCTGGTCGATGCGACCTATCATCACGCTCTCGTTCACGCTCTGATCCTCACGGCCGATGAAGTAGCGGTACATATCCACGTCGCGGTAGTAGATGCTCTGCACCTTGGGCAGCGGCACGTACACGAAGATGTTGTCCACGTAGAACGTGTGCTTCGGCAGCTCGAGGCCCATGTCGCGCAAAAGCTCAGTACGGTAGATCACCGAATGCATCAGCAGGTACTGGCTCTGTCCGAAGGAGCCCACCTCGCTCCAGTCGAATTCGCGGCCCTCGGGAAACACGTTGCGGTAGTGCATGACCGTGCGCGTGTTCTCGTGCACCTTCTCGTACACGTAGTTCCCGATAACCAGGTCGGTGGCCGCCTCGCGCACCACCTGCGTGCGCAAATAGCCCATGATCTCGTGCATGGCTAGCTCGTCGAGCCAGTCGTCGGAATCGACGACCTTGAAGTAGCGGCCCGTCGCGTGCGCCAGGCCCGTGTTCACCGCCTGCCCGTGCCCGCCGTTCTCCTGGTGTACGGCGCGTATGATGTCCGGGTGCGTAGCTGCCCAAACGTCTGCCTTCGCGGGCGTATCGTCTTTTGTCGACCCGTCGTCGACGATGATGATCTCGATATCGTCGCCGCACTTCAAAATGGACTCGATGCATTTGTCCATGTAGTCCGCCGAGTTATAGCACGGCACAGCGAATGAGATGGTCTTCATGTTGTTCGCATCCTCACTACCCGCGCGTCACCGTTTGGGCCCTTTGGCATTCTTCTGTTTGAAAGACGTATGGCTGCACGTGCAGCCATACGCTCGGTAATCGTTGCTTCCCTAGCCCACCAGCTCGTCGGCAAGCGCCAGTGCGCGGCCGATGATGACGTCCATGTTGTAGTAACGGTACTCGGCCAAACGGCCGAGCGGGTGGAAGTTCTCAAGCGACGAGGTCAACGCGCGATAGCGCTCGTAGTGCGCCGCGTTGTCCTCGTTGATGATGGCATAGTACGGAATCTGCTTGCCCGGATCGTCGTAGGAGTGGCTGTACTCCTTCATGATGGTGGTCTTGTCCGATTCCTGGCCCGTGAGGTACTTGAATTCCGTGATGCGCGTGTAGTCCTCGGTGACCGTGAAGTTCACCGTGCCGCACGGCAACACGCTTTCCTTATCGAACGTCTCGTAGACGAAGTCGAGGCTGCGGTACGGCAGGCGACCGAAGCGCGACAGGAACAGCTCGTCGAGCGGGCCCGTGTAGATGATCGGGCCGTGGAACACCTGATTTTTGACGTTGATGGCTGCGAGGGGCGCATCCTCGTCGTCGCTTTGGAACTCCAGGTCGAACACGCTTTCCGCCTCGATGTCCAAGCACACGCGGATATTCTCGTGATCCAACATGTTCTCGAACACCGGGGTGTAGCCGTACGAGGGCATGCCCTGGAAGGCATCCTGGAAGTAGCGGTTGTCACGCGAAACGAACACGGGCACGCGCGCCGTGACGGAGGGGTCCACTTCCTCGGGCGTGAGGCCCCACTGCTTCTGCGTGTAGTAGAGGAACACGTTCTTGTAGATGAAGTCCGCGATCTTAGAGAGCTCCGGGTCGTCCTGCTCGCGCAGCTCAGTGATGGTCACCTTGCGCTCGTCGCCGAACGTGTCGATAAGTTTGGCCGTAAGATGCGCTGCCTTCTCCTCACCAAAGGCGATCTCCATCGAGTTCTTGTTGAACGGCACGGGCAGGTAGGTTCCGTACCAGTCGGCCAGCACCTCGTGCTCGTAATCGCGCCATTCGGTGAAGCGGCGCACGTAGTCGAAGGCACGCTGGTCGTTCGTGTGGAAGATATGCGGCCCGTAGCGGTGCACCAGGATGCCGGCCTCGTCGGCCTCGTCGTACATGTTGCCGCCGATATGCGGCCGCTTCTCGATGACGAGCACGCGTTTGCCGGCGCGCTCCGCCAGCTCGCGTGCCGTGACGGCGCCCGCAAACCCGCTGCCGACGATGATCGCGTCCACCTCGTCGATGTCGACGTCCTTGAAATCGCAGTATTGCACACCCATAGGGTACCTTCCTCGTTTTTGAAGCCCATACAGCAAACAGGGCCTTCCCGGCCCGAATTCTGCGCATATTTGCACCGCTTGGTATTTTACCGGGCCAAACGCGCCCTGCGTGAATTATCATACAAACCGGATAATTTGAGAAAGGATACTGCCGATGAGCTCTTTTCTGGAAACCATGCTTTCCCGGGCCAAAACCGACAAACAGACCATCGTCCTTCCCGAAGGCGACGACGAGCGCACGCTGCAAGCCGCCGAGCGCATCCTCGCCGACGACGTAGCGGACCTGATCATCTTAGGCGACGCAGCGACCATTGCCGCAAGCCCGTACGCATTGGACGGCGCCCGCATCGTCGACGTGCGCACCGCACCCGAGCGCGCCGAACTTGCCAGCAGCTTGCACGAACTGCGCAAGGCAAAGGGCATGACGCCCGAGCAGGCCAACGAGCTTATGGACAACGTACTGTACTTCGGCGTGATGATGGTGAAGACGGGCCAGGCCAACGGCATGGTCGCCGGCGCCTGCCACGCCACCGGCGACGTGCTGCGCCCCTGCCTGCAGATCCTGAAGACCGCTCCCGGCGTGGCGCTGGTCAGCTCGTTCTTCGTCATGGTGGTGCCCGACTGCGACCTGGGCCAGCGGGGCACGTTCATCTTCTCCGACTGCGGCCTGGAGGTGCAGCCCGACTCCGAGAAGCTCGCGCATATCGCCGTGAACTCCGCGAAGTCGTGGAAGACACTCATGGGCACCGAACCCGCCGTGGCCATGCTCTCGCATTCCAGCTTCGGCTCGGCCAAGAACGCCGATGCCGCCAAGGTCATCGAAGCCACGGAGATCGCCCGCGCGCTCGCACCCGAAATCGCCCTTGACGGCGAGCTGCAGCTCGATGCCGCTATCGTGCCCTCGATCGGCGCGTCCAAGGCTCCGGAATCCTCGGTTGCCGGGCACGCCAACGTGCTTGTCTTCCCCGATCTGGACGCCGGCAACATCGGCTACAAGCTGGTGCAGCGCCTGGCCCGCGCCGAGGCGTACGGCCCCATCACCCAAGGCATCGCCGCGCCGGTAAACGACCTGTCGCGCGGCTGCGTTGCCGACGACATCGTGGGCGTCATCGCCATCACCTGCGTGCAAGCCCAGGCTCAAAAAGCCTAGAGGGTCTCTTCGCAAACGCAGCGAGGCATTGCATCTGCGCCAACCGAGGCTTGAACGGCTTGAGGATGAAGTGGATGCGACAATCCCTGCGCCCTGCCAAGTGCAAAGAAGCTACAAGGCACACAGAGCGGTTGGCGTTGGCGTATAGGAATCTATCGCGTGCTCGGCACGGTAGACGATGGGCGATTGGTCATCGAGCTGTTCAAAATCGCCCATCGTCGCGAAGTCGATCACAACCTCTAGCAAGCAGGCTGCACAGGCATCTTCCAGGGTACGACCGCTACCCGTGGACGATCTCGTAGGTGTCGCGGGCGATCATATACTCCTCGTTGGTGGGGATGATGATGATCTTCACGCGGGAGTTGTCGGTCGATATCTCGCGCTCGAAGCCGCGCTGGCGGTTCTTCTCCTCGTCGAGCACCATGCCGAGCGGCTGGAGGCCGGCGAAGATCATGCGGCGCATTTTCTCGCAGTTCTCACCGACACCGGCGGTCAGCACGATGGCGTCCACGCCACCCATGACGGCCGTGTACTGGCCGATGTACTTCTTCACCGAGTTCGAATACATATCGTAGGCCAGCTGCGCGCGCTCGTTGCCCGCCTCGGAAGCATCGCGCACGCTGCGCAGGTCGTTGCTGATGCCGGAGATGCCCAGCAGGCCCGACTTCTTGTTCATGAGGTCGTTCACCTCGGAGGTGGACAGCCCCTCGTGGTCCATGAGGAACGGCACGATAGCCGGGTCGACAGCCCCACAACGCGTGCCCATCATCAGGCCGTCTAACGGAGTCAGGCCCATGGACGTGTCCACGGCAACCCCGTGGTCGATCGCCGACATCGAGCAGCCATTGCCCAAATGACAGGTGATCAGCTTTAAGTCCTCGATTGGCTCGTCCAACACAACAGCGGCGCGCTCCGAGATGTAGCGGTGCGACGTGCCGTGCGCTCCGTACTTGCGGATGGCGTACTTCTCGTACAGCTCGTAGGGCAAGGGGTACATATAGGCCTTCGGCGGCAACGTCTGGAAAAACGACGTATCGAACACGGCCACCATCGGAACCTCGGGCATATGCTTCAAGCAAGCATGGATGCCCATGAGCGCGGCTCCGTTATGCAGGGGTGCCAGTTCGGCCAGCTCGTCGATCTTGTCGATGACGTCCTGGTCGATCAGCACCGAGCGGTCGAAGTACCTGCCTCCCTGCACGATGCGGTGGCCTACCGCATCGATCTCGTCCAGCGAGTCGATCGCCTTCGTCGGACCTTCGGTCAACGACTCAAGCACCAACGCCATCGCGTCGTCGTGGTCCGCCATCTTGGCATCAATGACCACTTCGTTCTTATCGAGGCCGTGCTTGTGGAACGCCTCGCTCGAGCCCACACGTTCGCAGATGCCCTTGGCTAAAAGCTCGTGCTGCTCCACATTCACCAATTGGTACTTCAGGGAAGACGATCCCGCATTAATCACTAGTACGTTCAACGACCTGCCTCCTTAAGGGGTGAAAAACCCAACTTAGAAAGTTTAGGCAAGCGCGTGCGCCGCTGAATGTGTGCGAGCCTTTGTTTCGGCAAGCGGCGCGCCGCTCACCGAAAACCCTCGGGCAAGCGGGGCCCTACAGAGCAGGGCTTCCCGCATTCATAGGAGCACCGCCCAATACGTGCACATGGATATGGTGCACGGACTGCTGCGCGTCGTCGTTCGTGTTCACGATAACGCGGTAGCCGCTCTCGGCGATGCCTTGGAGATCGGCAACCTTGCGCACCGTGTTGAACAGGTAGCCCATCTCGTCGTCGGGGATGCCGTCGCCGATGTTGTCATAGTGGCTTTTCGGGACGATGAGCGTGTGCACGGGCATCTGGGGGTTCAGGTCCTCGAACGCGAGCACGCGGTCGTCCTCGTACACTTTGCTCGACGGGATGTCCCCCGCCACAATCTTACAGAACAGACAGTCTTCCTTATGCATGTGCGCCTTCTCTCTCCCTGCCCTCGCAGAGCCCTGTCTCTCGACGAACGTGCCAATCTGCTGCGCTACGACAAGGTAGCGTCACGCTGGGCATCGTCGGCCTCGCCGACCAGCTCGCCCATAAGCACGTCAACCTTCTGCTGGGCTTCAGTCAAACGTCCCTGCAAAGCCCCCAGCAGCGCCACGCCACGCTCATAGCTCTTCAAGCTGTCCTCAAGCTCCAGCGTATTGCTCTCAAGCACGCCCACAATGCCGTCCAACTCGGCCATAGCCTCGCGAAACGTCAGTTCTTCGATCGGTTTTGCGGTTTCGCTCATGCGGTTTCCTCCCACGGTTCTACGGATGTCTCAATACGACGGGTGCTCTCGACCCGGCAAGCCAGCTCCCCGTCCGACACGGCAACGCTGATACGCGATCCTTCTCCTACCTGCTCAACGCGCTTCACGACCGCGCCCTGCTCCGTGCGCGCCACCGCATAGCCGCGCGCAAGCACGGCGAGCGGAGAGAGGTCGTGCAGCCGCGCCGCGGCTACCTGCGCCTCTGTTTCGAAGCGGCCGACCACGGCCCCACCGCGCACGATAAGGCGGTCGCGCAGCACCTCGACACGCGAGCGTTCGCGTGCAGGAGCAAGGGGTAAAGCGCGTGCAAAGCGCTCGCATGCACCCGTGAGGGCGGAACGCTCGCGCTCGACGACGCGCGGCCCTGCAAGCCGCAGCCGATCGGCGGTAGCATCGAGGCGCACGCGGTCGCGACCAAGGTTGGCTGGCAGAGCGCGTGCAAGGCGGTCGGCCGCCAAATCGAGCGTCTGGGCTTCGGCCGCGAACAGGTACGCCGCATCGCTGAACACCGGGCGGTCTGCAAGACGCATGAACGCCGCTGTCTCCCGCTCGACACAGCGCGACGCGCACGCCGCAAGCGACCTTGCCTGCGCCTCGAACAAGCTCTCCAGGTTCTCCCGTGCCGGCGCCACCGCCTCGGCCGCCGCCGTGGGCGTGCTGGCCCGCAAGTCGGCCACCATGTCGGCAATGGACGTGTCGGGCTCGTGCCCGATCCCAGTAACCACTGGCACGGGACACGCGGCGATGGCGCGCGCCAGCCCCTCATCGTTGAAGGGCATCAGGTCCTCGAACGACCCGCCGCCGCGCACAACCAGCACCACTTCGGCACCACCCGAACACACGGCGCGCATGCCTTCGACCACGCGCGCGGGAGCCTCGCGGCCCTCTACCGGCACGCCCGCCACTACCACGCGCGCCAAGGGGAAGCGACGGCGCAGCGTGCGCAGCACGTCGTGCACCGCGGCACCCCGCGGCGAGGTGACCAGTCCCACGCAGGCAGGCAGCATCGGCAAAGGGCGCTTGCGACCTGCCTGCATAAGCCCCTCGGCCTCCAGTTTGCGGGCCAGGTCGGCCACCTGCTGACGCAGCATGCCCTCACCAGCCAATGCGAGCGAGAACACGTCGAAGTTCATGCGGCCCTTCGCCGCGTACAGCGTGAAGCGCCCGGTCAGCTCCACGAGCTGGCCCATGGCCAAGCGTACACCGGTCGCCTCGTAGCGGTTGTTCCACATCATGCACGGCAACGCCGCGCCTTTATCCTTCACGGTGAAGTAGGCGGCCTTGTAGCCAGGCTTGCACGACACTTCGGACACCTCGCCGATCAGACGCACGGTCACGCCCTCAAGCGCGCCCTTGGCAAGCGCCATGGCACCCGACACGCTAAGCGCGCCGGAATCCGACGCGCCCGCAGCGCCCCGCGTTGCGGAGCGCCCTTCGTTTTCCCGGTAGGCCACGCCGTCTATTCCCTGTTCTGGCCCAGTAACCACAACAGCTGCAGGATGGACGTCAAGGCTGCCGCCACGTAGGTGAACGCGCAGGCCCGCAGCACGCTGAACGCACCGCCTTGCTCGGACTGCGGCAGGGCAACAGTGTCCATGTACACCATCGCGCGCTTGGACGCGTTGAACTCCACGGGCAGCGTAACCAGCTGGAAGATGACCACTGCGGCATACATGACGATGGCCAGCGTGGTCAACCCTGCGATGTTCATGAAGATACCCAGCATCAGCAGGAATATCCAGGCGTTCGATGCCAGGTTCACCACCGGAACCAGCGCCCCGCGGATCTTCATAGGTGCGTAGTTCTGGGCATACTGGCAGGCGTGCCCCACTTCGTGGCACGCCGTGGCCGTGGCCGTGATGGACCGGCCCTCGAACGCGTCGGGCGAAAGCGTGACCGAATTCGTGCGCGGGTCGAAGAAGTCCTGCCCAGGACCGCCGCGATGGACGGCTACCTCGGTTACGCCGTAGTACATCAGCATGCGCCGCGCAGCCTCGGCGCCGGTAAGGCCGTTGGAGATAGGCACCTTCGTATATTTTTTCAGCTGCGAGTTGACATACCACGTAGCCAAGCCGCCGATAGCAAGCGTGACCACGATCAACAAAAGATAGCCGTTACTCATTCCAAACATGGGGGTTTCCGCTCCTTAAACGGTTTTCCTCCGCGACCGCCTGCGGCCGCTTATCTCGTACACCTGTATTATACCGACCACAGGGAACCAGCGAAAATCGCGCGGCAAACAACTGTTAAATCACCAAACGAATGTTACCGTTCCGTGAACGAACCGCCAGACTCCTGTCGCTTCAGGCAACGCCCGCGCCGCAGCGCCGCACCATCAGCTCTCCACCGGACAAGCTGAGCGCAAGCGAGCCGTCCAGCAACTCCAGCAGCTCCTCGCCCACGATGGCCCTACGCCATCCGCGCAACAGATCGATGCCGTCCCGATAGCCCCGGGCCACGCGGGCCAGGTCGTCATGGCTGGCAAGCGTCGGGAACGCGATGCCGTTCTCCTTGGCACGCAGGCGCACCAGCGCACACATCAAGTCCAACTCGGCATCGACGTTCGGCTCGCTCTTGCTGCAGCGATCAAGCTCCGGCCAGGTATCAGGCGGCGCATCAAGCGCCGAAGCGATCAGCGACACCACAGCACGTGCATCGCGCGTGGACAGGCGGTCCGACATGCCCCGCACCATGAACAGCTCGTCGATGGTGCGTGCCTCGCGCTTGCACGCCTCCACAACCTGCTCGTCGGTAACCACCCACTTGCGCGGCACGTCGCGTCGCTGCGCCTCGAGCTCGCGCCATGAAGCCACCTCGCGCGCCGCGGAAAGCTGGCGACGCGACAGCTGCGACACGCGCTTCAGGCGCTTGTAGCGCGTGCGTTCGTTCGTGTCGTAGCGCTGCGGGTCCACCAGGTCCTCGAAATCGCGCCCGAGCCAGGACAGGCGGCCCTTCTCCTCCAGTGCGGCGCGCATCGAAGCGTACAGGCGCGGCAGGTAGACCACGTCGTCAGCCGCATAGTCGAGCTGCGAGTCTGAAAGCGGGCGCCTCGACCAATCAGTGAACGAATCGGTCTTCTTCAACGACACGTTGCACTCCGCATGCACGAGCGAGGCATAACCGATCTGCTGCGTATGGCCCAAAAGGGCCGCCGCCACCTGGGTGTCGAATACCGGCTTGGGCAGCACACCCACCTCGCGCAGGATAATCTCCAAATCCTGGCCGCCCGCGTGGAACAGCTTCACAATACGCTCGTCTTCCAGCAGCCCCACCAACACGCCCAGGTCGTCCACGCCGAACGGGTCGACGATCACCGTTTCGGAATCGGTGGCCATCTGTAACAGGCAAAGCTTGGCATAATAGGTTTTCTCGCGCAAAAACTCGGTGTCGATAGCCAGCACGCTGGACGTGGCCGCGCGTTCGGCGAACGCCACGAGGTTTTCTTGAGTTGCTATATACATGTACGGGATTCCCTATCCAGTCTTTAGCTTCATGATGTACTATGCCATCATAGCAAACGAACGGAAAGGAGAACGGTGAAACTGCTCGTCATCAACAACCTTGCATCAGGCCTCGGCGACGGAGGCATCTACGACTTCGTCCGCTCGTTCGCGCAAGACGACGACGAAGTATGCCTGCGTTTCACCGATGGAACCACCGACGTGCGCGATCTGCTCGGCGATGTCGAGACGTTCGATGCCGTGGTCGCCAGCGGCGGCGACGGCACGGTCGCCACGATAAGCTACTGCCTGGCCAATACGGGCATCCCCATCCTTCCGTTCCCGGCAGGAACGGCAAACCTGCTGACCGCAAACCTGGCTTCGCCCATGGAACCCCATGCCTTAGCCAAGCTGGTGCGCGAGAACCGCACGCTCGATTTCGACCTGGGCGAGATGGAGGTGGACGGCCACCGCTTCGGGTTCGCCATCATGGCGGGCGCCGGCTACGACGCCACCATCATGCACGGGGCTGCGCCCGCGAAGCGCCTGCTGGGCTCTATGGCGTATTTTTCGGCGGCCATCGCTAACCCCCTGCCCCAGAAATCGCACTTCAAGCTGGAGCTTGACGGCGAGACCCTCGAAAGCGACGGCCTGGGCGTGCTGCTCGTGAACTTCTCAAAGCTGCAGTTCGACATTGCGGTAACACACGAGAACGAGCCGCGCGACGGCGTCTTCGACGTAGTGATACTGAAGGCGCAGAATGCCTTCGAGCTGATACCCGCCCTGCTCGCGGGACTGCTCGACCGCGGCGGCGAGTTTCCTAACCGCACGGACTCGCTGGAAATACACCAGGCCCACACGGTGCGCCTTGAGGCCGATCCGCCTATGGAGGTGCAATACGACGGCGAGCCGACGCACCTGACCACTCCGTTCACCGCCCACGTGCTGCGTCATGCCGCCCGCTTCTACGTCTCCCAAGAAGGCTACGAGCTGTTCGCCTAGCCAGCCTGAAGCACCCCCCTACCCCCTACCTGCCTGCCTGTCTGCAGCCTGTCTGCAGCCTGTCTGTCTGCCTGTCTGTCTGCCTGTCTGTCTGCCTGTCTGTCTGTCTGTCTCGCATTCCGAGGAACACGAGGCAGGCTCCGCAAAACAGACAAACCGGAACGCCACCCTGCCAAACGCCGGCAGAAGCTCCCCTGCACCCCAACATGCAAAAATCCCCCTGCTCCGTCCAGAACGGCGGAACAGGGGGATCGTCGGCAAAGCAGCGATGCTTCGAGGCGCAGGAAGCTACTTCTTTTCGGGCACCTCGTAGGTGGGCTCAGAGTCCGCTGCGGACACGTCTTCCACCTGCACGTCCGGCCCGCCGATCTCCACCGGCGTGCCAAAGGCCTCGCCCGCTGCAGCCGAGCCGGACATGAGCGCCTTGAACGATGCGGCATCCTCGCCGACGATCGGCATCATCACGTACACGTTGTTACCGATGATAACCGGCGTGATGCGCTCGGACGACGCAGCTTTCTTGCCGCCCTTCGCGTCTTGCGAGGAACCGTCCTCCTGTGAACGCTCCTGCGCGATCTGGGCTTCCATCTCGGTACGCACGCTTTCGATCTGAGCCTTCGTCTCCCGGCTCCAACGCTCCTTGCGCCACGCCAGCACGTTGGCGTTGTAGCGCATCTGGATAAGCTCCAGCACGATGCAGAACACCATGGCGAAGTAGACGACCAGCTTCTCAAGAGGCATATGCAAAAGTTCGATGCCCGTATGGATGCCGGCGCTGTCGATGACCAGAAGTACGCCGATGGCCACGATGAACGTGAGCGCAAGCATCTTCATCTCGGGGTGCCCGTTGATGAAGTTGGAGATGGGGTCGATGAACACCATCATCAAGATGACGGCCAGCATGACGGCAATGATCATGATGATAAGGTGATCGGCCATACCCACAGCCGTGATGACCGAGTCGATGGAGAACACCAGGTCCATAACCATGATGGTGCCTATCGCCTGAGGCAGCGCGATACGATGCAGCGCCTTATGCTCCTCGCAGTGCTCGGCCTTGAGCTCGGTAAGCTTCAGCGTGTCGCGCAGCTCGGATATGCCTTTGTAGATAAGGTAGGCACCACCGATCAGCAGCACGAGATCGCGTACCGAGAAGCCATGCGAGAAGGCCCCCAGGTTCACCGTGAACAGCGGTGAGGTCATATGCACCAAAAACGACGCGAAGCACAAAAAGACGATACGCATGACCAACGCACCGGCGAGGCCCAGCTTACGGCCTATGTGCTGCTTGTCAGGGGGCAGGCGGTTCGTGGTAATAGAGATGAACACCAGGTTGTCAACGCCCAGCACGATTTCCAAGAAGATGAGACTGATCAGGCTGATCCAAGCCTCGGGCGACGCGAATATCGAGAGATCCAATGCTGCTCCTTCTTCGTTTTCCTTGCACCTATCCCTTGAGCACGCAGAAGCACCGCAGCGCATAAAAAAACTCATGGCGCGCAGCGGCGTAAACGGCTGCGCGCCATGAGTCTCGCTGATTAAGGTACGCCAGGCGCTTGTCCGCGCCAAGATGTTGAACGCACCGCACGTATTCCGTGCCAACTACTCCCCCATGGGCAGGGCGTATCCTACCACGGAGACGAGCGCGAACAATGCTATAATGCCCAAAGCACACAAACCCCTCAGGAGTATACTCATGTTTTTCAATTCGCGGAGAAACGTTTACGATGCCGGCGAAGGCCCGGTCAGGCACCTGGACGGCAGCTCACTTCTACGCCCCATCGACCCTCCGAAGCCCCAGCTGATCATCATGGGCGCCTTCGTCGTGGCCGCTATCGTCATCGGAGGCGTGCTGCTGTTCAACGTGCTGGATAACGTGACACACTCAGCCGAGCGTGCCCAGCAAAGCGTCGAGCAGAACCTTGCGCGCCCCGCAGCAATGGAAAGCCTACCGAACCTGCCCTCCCTCATCGGTCTTGACAACGAGGGCATCAAGGCGGCCTTCGCCGGCGCTGGCTACATCATCGCGGACAAGACGGCCATGAGCGGCGGCGCCGACGACGGCTCGCTGGACCTCATCAAGCTCCCTTCCGACGTAAGCGTCGAGCAGGCAGCGCTCATGTACGCCCAAGGCATTCCGAAGCTCTCGGCCGCCGATGCGACGCTGCTGCTGAACGGCTCGTGGCAGTTCACCACCACTCCCGGCGATTACCTGAATATGAGTGTGAAGTACGCCGACTTCTCATCGGGTAGCGTCGAGGCGGCCGTGCAGACGGCCCTGGTGTCCGAGGGCCTAGATGCCACGACCCTTGGGGAGGCGGGGGTGGACGATTCCGGCAACACATTCCAGACGGGCACCGTCGATGTGGGCGGCACCATATATCAATGGCGCATCTCGGCCATCGGGCTTTCCAGCGTGTACGACGTGAAGGGACTTCCCGAAACCGCCGTCTACGTAGGCATCCGCCTATTCCAATAAACGCCATTATCTACGATTGAAAAGCCCACGCAACGTGGGCTTTTTCTTTTTCATCAGGCACCTTGCCCTTCCCTTTGCATAGGGTTAAACCCTCATCGTTTCGCGTAGCTATCCCGATTGGCAGGAC
>NZ_JAVWUP010000071.1:0-13594 GCF_036667095.1 Gordonibacter sp.
GGCTACACCCTCTACTACCGCAAGTCAGCCAGCAGCTACGAGGCTGCACTCGCCCGCTACCGTGACCAGCAAGAAAAACAGTCAAAGGAATAGCGCCGCGCAAACCGCTAGCCAACCAGGAAATCCTCAGAGCCGAGGTCGTGATAGTAGCGGCCTCGCTCAGACGAGGTGTTCGTGGTAAGCAGCATCGTGCGGATGCCCTCGTGCACACGTGGAGCGAACATCGCCTTCACTGCAGGAAAGGGGGAGTCGAAACAGATGTTTTACTGTACGAAAAAACCGAGACCTGAATCAATCCTGAAAAACCGATCGCGTTCCCGTCCGATCGCGCAACGGCAACCCTCGCCCGGGGATAAGCACCGCTCCCCTACCGCTTACCCCGCAGGAAAAATGCGCTCGCACGCACGTGCTATGATACGATCAGTAACAATATCTTGTATCGATAAGCCTACAACACCCCAGCCAAGGCGTTGCAGGCATCGCACGAAAGGACGACGATGGGCATTTACGTCATCACTGGCGCGTCAAACGGCATCGGCGCAAAGACGGCCGAGATACTGCGCGAGCGCGGCCACGAAGTCGTGAACATCGACTTGAAGGGCGGCGACATCAACGCCAACTTAGCAACGAAAGAAGGCCGCGCGAACGCACTAGCCGCGTTGCATGAGCGCTACCCGGAGGGCATCGATGCCATGATCTGCAACGCTGGCGTATCGGGCGGCAAGGTACCCATCTCGTTGATCATCTCGCTGAACTACTTCGGCGCCACCGAAATGGCGATGGGCGCATTCGACCTGTTGGAGAAGCGCGGAGGCAGCTGCGTGGTCACCTCCTCGAACTCCATTGCGCAGGGCGCTGCACGCATGGACGTGGCCGGCATGCTGAACAACCAAGCCGACGAGGATCGCATCCTGGAACTGGTGAAGGATACCGATCCTGCCATCGGGCATGTGTACTATGCCTCCACAAAGTACGCCCTGGCCCGTTGGGTACGTCGCATGAGCGCCGAGTGGGGTTCGCGCGGCGTTCGTCTGAACGCTATCGCACCCGGCAACGTGCGCACCGCCATGACCGCCAACATGCTTCCTGAACACAAGGCTGCCATGGAGGCCATCCCCGTGCCGACGCACTTCGGCGAAGAGCCGCTCATGGATCCCATCGAAATAGCGAATTCCATGGCGTTCATCGCCTCGCCCGAGGCAAGCGGCATCAACGGCGTGGTGCTGTTCGTGGACGGCGGCACCGACGCCCTGCTCAATTCCGAAAAAGTGTATTAGGAGGCAGACATGGTCATCAACGATTTCGCCGCCGCGATGCAGAGCAAAGATCATCGCGCGCTTGCAGCCTGCTTCACCCAGGAATGCCGCCTGGTCGACTATTGCCCGTCTATGGTGCAGCGCCAAAACTCGTTTGTGTACGGGCGCAACGCCATCGAGATGTTCTTCCACAACAAGTTCATGTTCGGCGGTTTCGGCATGCTGGATGCGCGGGTAATGAACGAGCACACGGTGAACTTCTACGCCGACTACAACGGCGCCATCATCCATGCGCTCGCCCAGATCGAGAACTGCAACGACGGAGTATGCAGCCTCGACGACAGCCTCATTCGAGAGCTGGTCATCCGTCCGGCATAGGGAGCCTCCCTGAGCGATTGACCGCGAACGGTGCTACGTGCCCGCATGCGCGGTCGATCGCTCGGTAAGGAAATCGGGGTGCGCCGTTAACGCCATCCTGCTCAAGCGACTTTGCAGACGCCCCTATCTTTCGCTCAGATGCAAAGGGTACGCCAATGGTCGCATAACAGCGGAAATCAGAGCTTTTGGCGAAACAGGCGCGCTTTGCGTCCATTTAAGGGGCAAAGTGTCGGAGTCGCTCAACCCGAAAATCCAAACTACCTGATCAGGGAAGCGCGAAAGAACGCTTCGTTTTGGCGAGCAGTGATTTCGGACGCAAAGCGGGTGCATTTTGCCAAATGAGGCGCAAAAGACCGCTTCGGCAAGAGGGCGCAACATTCTGAAATGCTTTTCCCTCGCGCCTTGTCCGCGGAGCAAACGCTCATCTCGCAAGGAATTCCGCAGGTTCGCCCCGGTACAGGAGCGAAAGCCGGTGCATGGCGCGCGTCACGGCCACGTAGAGCAGATTGCGGTCTGCTGCCGTGGCGTACTGGCGACTGTCAACGTCAAGCACGATGACCTCGTCGAATTCCAGGCCCTTAGCCATCTTCACCGAAGCCACCGTCACCCCTTCGGAGAACGTGACAGAATCCCGACCGACGAAGTGCACCTCGTGATCGAGCGCCAGAAGCTCGGCATAGCGCTGCGCCAACTCGTCTGATTTGTGCAAAATCCCCAGCGTCTTGCCCTCGCCTGCCTGGAAGCGCTCGATCAAGCGCCCCACCTGGTCGAGTACGTCTCGCGTGTCGCGGCAGGCCGCGATGAGCGGCTCTTCCCCATGGCGGGCAACTGCCTCCAAGCCGCAGATGGGCTTGATGCGCCGCGCCAGCTCAACGACCTCGTAGGTGGAGCGGTAGCTGCGCATGAGGCAGGCGGTACGCGCATCGGGGTAAGTAGGCCGCGACCTCCTGCTCGTCCAGGCCTTCGCGGCCGTCCACCATCTGGAAGCAGTCGCCAAGGATGGAGATGTAGTCGCCGAACACGCGGTTCGGCGAAAGGATGACCACCGACTTCGAGTTCAGACGTTCCTTCTGCCGGTACAGCAGGTAGGCTATGCGATGCAGCGCAATAGATGTCTTGCCCGAACCCGCCACGCCCTGGATGACCAACGTGCCCGGGCGCTCGTCGCGGATGAGGGCGTTCTGCTCCTTCTGGATGGAAGATATTATGGTGCGCATCTTGCGGTCGGACGTGCGGCTGAGCTCGCGCTGCAGCACCTCGTCGCGCACGCTGGAAGCGCTGTCCACCGCATACACCAGCCGCCCGTGCTCGATACGGAACTGGCGCTTGCCGACGATAGCGCCACGCACCGTGCCCGTCGGAGCCTCGTACTCGGCCACACCCAACTCGTAGTCGTAGAACAAACCCGCAACCGGCGAGCGCCAGTCCGACACGATGCTCCGGTTTCCGAAGCGGAAAGCGAACCGCCCCACATAGGCTTCCACGCCCTCGCCGTCCTCCGGCTTGAAATCGACCCGTGCAAAATAAGGGGAATCGAGCAGCTTCTCAAGCTGAGCCTTCGAGGCACCTGCCACGGCCGCACGACGGTCAACCTCGCTGAGGGCCAGTTCGCTCTGGAACTTCTCGCTGGGATCGATCTCGCCGCGAGCCTCTGCCAAGTAGCGCTTCGTATCATGATAGGAGCCGTCGATTCCTTCAAGCAGGTTCGTCGCCTGCCCAAGCGCCTCCCGAACCATTTCAAGCACAGTCTCCAGATGCTGCTGGTCTTCAATACCCTGGTCCATGATGCCCTCGCCCCTTCCTTGTCGGGCCCGCCCGCAAAAAGACAGGACGAAGCCTTCGGTTTCTGCCGATGGTGGGTGTTATGGGATCGCGAATCTAAAGCAAGCCTGCCTCGTGTCCGTCTGCGATGGATTTCGCCTGCGTCCGAGAAAGAGCTTCAGGGATGTGCCCGCCGGGGGATCGGCATTCAGGGCAAAAGTCGATTCGTTCCGCCTGATCGCTCGCCGAAGCAACGATATGCCCGGCAAGGGCCGATCATGGTACGACGCGCGCCACGATGCCACGGATGAGTTCACAGAAGCGCGCCATGCTCGGCACACCAAAGAAGAGCGCCGCCCCAACAGGAGGGCGGCGCCCGCAGCGCTTTGAAGACCAACCAGGCTAGTTCCCTGCCGCCCTCGCGGCCTGGTACTCCTCGACCAGACGCTTGGTCACATCGGCCGGAGCCTGTTCGTAGCCTTCCAGCTCCAAGGTGTAGGAACCGCTGCCGCGCGTGATGGAACGCAGGTCCTTGGTATAGGTGACCACCTCGGCATAGGGCACGCGCATGATGATGACCGTGTCGCCCGCGTCGTTGGAGTCGGTGCCCACGATGCGGCCGCGGCGCGTGGAGATATCGCCCATCACGGGGCCGGCATACTCCTCGCTCACCGTCACGGAGAGGTTCGCCATCGGCTCGAGCAAGATGGCATCGGCCTTCTCGCAGGCGGCGCGGAAGCCGACACGTGCAGCGATCCTAAACGCCATCTCGTTGGAGTCCACGGCATGGTAACTGCCGTCGTAGACCGCGCACTTGATATCCTCCATCGGGTATCCGGCCAGGAAGCCCTCGCGCATGGCATCCTGCACGCCCTTG
This sequence comes from Gordonibacter sp., assembly GCF_036667095.1. Lineage (NCBI taxonomy): Bacteria > Bacillati > Actinomycetota > Coriobacteriia > Eggerthellales > Eggerthellaceae > Gordonibacter > Gordonibacter sp. The sequence continues at coordinate 4,273 of NZ_JAVWUP010000071.1, forward strand.
TCGATAGCCGGCAGGTAGCCGCGTGGTATCCTGCCGCCCACGATCTCGTCGAGGAACTCGTAGCCGCCGCCAGCATTCGGCTCAACACGCAGCCAGCAGTCGCCGAACTGTCCGGCGCCGCCCGTCTGCTTCTTGTGGCGGCCCTGCGCCTCGGCGGTCTTGCGGATGGTCTCGCGGTACGGGATGCGCACGGCAATAAGCTTCGCCTCGACGCCCGTCTGCTCCCTCAGGCGCGCCAACAGCGTGTCCACCTGAGCCTCGCCCATGGCGGTAATGACCGTCTGATGCGTTTCCTCGCTGCGGCTGATCTGCAAGGTGGGGTCGGTTTCCGCAGCGCGGGCCAGGAACGTGCCCAGCTTGTCCTCGTCTTTCTTGTTCACAGCCTCGATGGCCACCGGGTACTGCGGAGTGGGCAGCGGCAGCGGATCGATGGCGATGGAGCCCGACTTCGACAGCGTATCGCCGGTGCGGGCGTCCGTGAGCTTCGGCACGACGATGATGTCGCCAGCCCTCGCGCTCTTCACGTCGTTGGACTCCTTGCCCATCATGACGTACAGATGCCCGATGCGGTCCTTCTTCGCAGTGCGTGCATTGATCAGCTCCATGCCCGGCTCCATCACGCCGGAGATAACCTTCAGGAAGCTCAAGCGCCCGACGAAGGGGTCGGACACGGTCTTGAATACGAACGCGGCAGGCTCGCCGTTCTCGTCGACGGTGGTCTCCTCGCCATTGGCCAGGCGGAACCCGCCGTGATGGCGCGGATGGGGGAAATAGGTGGCAATATCTTCCATAACGCCCTGGATGCCCTGCTTGATAATGGTAGAGCCCACGAACACGGGAATGAACAGCTCTTGGGCGATAGCCTTGTCCAGCAGCTGCTCCAACTCCTCCTGTGTGAGCTGCTCCTCGCCGTCCAGGTACTTCATCATCAGCTCGTCGTCGGCCTCGGCAACCAGATCGCAGAGCTTGTCGCGCGCGGCTTGCGCCACCTCGACGTAGTCGGCCGGGATCTCCTCGATACGCTCGGCCTCGCTGCCCGGATCGAAGTAGCGGGCCTTCATGCGGATGATGTCGATAACGCCCTTGAAGTCGGCGTCCACGCCGATAGGGATGGTCACCGGGCCCAGACGCGAGCCGAAGCGCGCATGCAAAAGCGCCATGGCGGTGTCGAAGTCGGCGTTCTCGCGGTCGATGTGGTTGATGAACACGGCACGCGACAAGCGCATGTTCTCGGCCTCGCGCCAAAGCTTGGTGGTCATGACCTGAGGGCCGGCAACGGCGTCGATCACGAACAGCGCCATCTCGGCCGCCTGCATGGTAGCCAGCGTATCGCCGATGAAGTCAGGGTGGCCGGACGTGTCCAGCAGGTTGATCTTGAAGTCCTTGTAAGGAATGGGAGCGATGGACGTGCCGATGGTGAACTTGCGCCGGATCTCCTCATCGTCGTAGTCGAGGTAGGATTTCCCGTCGTGCGTCGTGCCCATGCGGGGCGTACGACCGCTGACGTGCAGCATCGCTTCGGCAAGCGATGTCTTGCCGGCGCCATCTTGGCCCACCAGCACAATGTTTCGTACGTGTTCGGTAGCAGGAGCTGCCATGTTGACCACCAACTTTCTTGTTGGGTGGCGCACGCCTTCACTTGCTTATCTTTAAGGCGCGAACCACAGTCGAGCCTACACAAACATTTTTCCAACCCTCACGCACACGCGAACGCCGCGCGGATACCGATGGTTTGTAGTGTATCGCATATGGGGTGCGCGATACGGTCAAAACAGGAGAATTCGTCTGAGGGAAAGCATCATGGTACCGGTGCTCGCCGGGGCCCTTGCCACGGCTTTCTGAAGAAGTTGCTGCGAATTCGTTACCAAACAGTGACGGATGTGTCAGGCACGGCATTGACAGAGCGACGCGCCTGACGCATCCGTATAATCACGGGGAAGCATACGTAGCGATTCGAACGAGGTAAGGCAATGAGCGCACCGGAACCCATAATCGAGGTCAAACCTGTCACGAGCACCCAAGGCACTGCACATGGCGCAGCGAAAAAGAGTACGGCGAGCGCGGGCACGACGGCGGGCGGCGATGCATTCCGCACGCCCTCATACGGTCGCAAGGCTGTGTCCGGGGAAGGTGCCGCCGCGTCGCCGGCAGCCCAGACCGTAACGCAGGCAACCGTCATCGGCGAGACGGGTTCCGCGACAGCGACAAAGGCTCCCAACCGCACCACCGGCGCGGTGCAGCTGGTTGCAGGGAGCGCCATCGCGCTGGTGGGCGTACCCCTGCTCCTCCTGCCCGGTCCCGGCCTTTTGGCCATTGGCGGCGGCGTGGCCCTTGCGGTAGGTGGCTTGAAGAAGCTGCGGCGGGGGAAATAGACGCGCGAAAAAATTGGCGCAAAAGCCCGGAAATACGAAGAGCACCTCAGGCAAACAACTATCGGCAACGTAGATGCCGATAGTTGTTGCGCTGCACTTTATACCGCGTTGATAGTTTTTAAGGCAGCCCTTTAGGGGGCCCGAGAAGCCCGCCGAGGCAAGTACCTTGGCGGGCTTCCAGCTTTACGTGCGTGCGACAAACGGCAAAGTTTGTGCTGCGGCCGATTCCTCTAGGTAGTGACCGAAGCTTGTACGGTAAGAGTAGAGGTGCAGGTTTTGCAGCTCGTTGTCGCCAGCAGCGTAATACGAGGTCATCTGAATCTGTTCGCCGGTTAGGTAATCGTACTTATGATACTGGACCGCAGTATGGTACCCACCGTACGTCTCGCCTGTCTCCGGGTCGGTATACTCGTCTTTCAAAGCCGTGGGCGTGTCGACGGAATGGAGCTCGAAAGCACTGCGGAACGCTTCCGGCGCCCAACCGTAGGGCTTGAGGCCGATGCTTACCGTATTGTCGGACACCTTCCAACTGGTAATCTCATAGCCGCCATATTCGGTCGTCGGCAATTGCGCGCCAATCTGACTCACGTCGACTTCTTGCGCCGGATTCGCCTCGTTGAGCGCCTTGCGCTTGTCAATGGCATCGGGCTCGCCCGCCTCGCGGGCAGACTGCGTCAAGGCCATAGGTGTGAACGTGACGCTTTGGGCATCTTTCGACATACCTGAAAGCTCCATGACGTAATCGGCTGCCGGGCTGTAACCCATACCATCGCCGGCATTCACGAAGTTGAGCGCGCTGCCTTGGTCGTCCGTCATTTTGAGCAGCTGCGGCAGCATCGACGTGTCGGACGGGTGGTACACGGGGCGACCGCCTTCTTCGATGGTCTCGACTTCGTCGTTGCGCACGATGAACACCGTTCCTAGCTCAGAGCGGGTGAATCGCTTGATGCCCAGCGTTTTCTCGCCCTCGCTGGTTTGGAATACGATATCCTGCGCCCCCAATTCGTCAGGCTGCGCCACCGTGGACAGATCAAGACCCACTTCAAACAGGGTGCGCTCCATCAACTCGCCGCCCTCGACCTGCGGTTTTACCATGTCGGTCAACAAAACACCAACCTCATCGGGAAGCACCACGCCGGGCACAATGCGCATAAGACACTTCACCTTGTCGCCCTCCCGGTAGGCGTCGAGTTTGTTCACATCGCTCTTGCAAAGGAGCTCTCCCGCACTTGTTATCTGCGCCTGAGAGAAGAGGGGCATGATCTGCTGCAACCGCGTCCACTCGTTCTCGTTGGAGCCTTCGTAGATAGACTCCGCAGCCAGATCGAAACCGCCTTCTTTCTCAATGGTGAAGAAGAGGTTGATGATATTGCGATCGGTCGACACCGTATCGAGGGTGACCGTCATGTCGTCCACGACCGCCGACTGCCCAACCTCGGTATTGAGACTTGCCACGCCCGCTTGCAGGCTGTTGTAAATAGGCAGGTTGCTCCCACTCTGGAAGAAGGGCACGTCGCCGGCTTTCATTTGCAACAGGCTCGAGGCGGCAAACGCAGTTCCACCCAACAGCACCACCAGGGCAGCCGCAATAGCTACAACCGCGCTGCGCTTTACCACCCGCTTGCCAACCTGGGCAGCCTCGCCTTGCGCCGCCCGCGTCGGACGACGGCGCACCGTTGGCCGCACGGGTTCGCGACCCGCACTCGACCGTTCGGCGGTCGAAGCAGCGCCGGAGCGATCACCTGTGCTGGCCGGGCCTGGCACCGCGGTCTCCGCGCGCTCTTGCGGCACCGATCTCAGCGACGCATACGCTTCCTCAAGTTTCACTTGGGCTTTCGCAGGCATCGGCACATCGTAGGCACGACGAACGGCACGCTTCAGCTCATGTTCTTCGTTCAGGTTTTCAGGCGTCATAATGCCACCTCTCTCCCCTCGTTCTCGCTTAGATAGACGGCCTTGAACCTATCCCGCGCCCGCACGAGACGCGTGCGCACGGCACCTTCGGATAGATTCATGGTTTCTGCAACCTGCTGCACAGGAAAGTCGTTCACATAGAACAACGTGAGCAGCAGCCGGTCGTCGGAGGAGAGCTTACCGATGGCATCGCGCACGTCGATGATGACATCGTGGTCGGGGCGATGCTTGCCGCCAACGATCGCACGCTGCTCGTCGAATGCGAGCAGGGTTGCCGAAAACTCGCCCGAAAAGCCCTCTGGAGCATAGGGTGTCTCGCGCTTGCGCTTGCGCAGCAAGTCGTAGCTTGTATGCAGCAAGATGCGCATGAACCAGGTAGCCAGATGGCTGCGCCCCTCGAAGCGGGGAATAGCGCGCCAGGCCTTGATCGTAGCATCCTGCAGCGCGTCCGCCGCATCGTCCACATTGCCGAGCACCGCCACTGCCGCCTTCCACAAGGGAAGCTTATGTTGTTCGAATAATTCCGCAAACGCATCGCTGTCGCCGCGCTGGGCACGTTGTAAGAGATCAATCACGCAGGCGCCTCCTTAATTCGACCGGATGCCTATTGGACGCACCGAACAAGGGGCATGTTACACAGAAGTTTGGGAATTCTCGTTTGCTTGCTTCAATAAAATAAAAGCTATTAGGTCATGGACAAAATCGAACCTCGGGCACACCGAAAACGGCGGCTTGCGAGGCAATCGCAAGCCGCCGACGCCCAAAAGGCCAGCTCATGAAATCTTCGAAGTAGCTTCAAGTGGCGACACAATGCCCCGAAGCTCGATTTTGTCCACGTCAAGTTCGCTCCGCTCCTTCTACAGCCTCCGCATCCGCACGCTCATGTCGACAGGCTTGGCGGTAAAGGGTGCCGTGGTGGCAAGGCCGTCAACACCGGTTGCGGCATAGGCAGCAGCATTATGGAGACCGATGCCGCCAGCCGCCACGAGCGTAACGCGCGGGTCGATGGCGCGCAGCTCGCGCACAAGCGGTGCGAGCTGGTCCACGGGAATCTTGTCGAGCTGAATACCGTCAACGCCGGCAGCTGCCAGCACGCAGGCACGGGCAGCATCGGCTTCCACGAACAGCTTCTTCTCTATGCAGCGGCCTTTGATGACCGGCAGTTGCTCGACGAATGCATCGAAGCCGCCGAAAAACGTAAGATGATGGTCGAACACGAGCACCGTCTCCGACAGCCCCAGCCTATGAGGAAACGCCCCGCCGGCTATGGTGGCAGCCACCAGCAGATCCTTCGCTCCGGGTTGGCTCTTGCGCGTGGTCAGCACCTCGCAGTGCGGGTTTACGCCGTGCGCAGCATCCACCATGATGCGCGTTTTCGTCGCCACGGCCGATGCGTGATCGAACACGTTCAGGCACACCTTCCACGCTGCATGCAGATCGGCCGACGAGCCGCGCACGGCCATGAACGCATCACCGGCAGCCACGCGCTGCCCGCTCGGCACGGACGACGCCACCTCGCAGCCCAGCTTGCGCATGATACGCTCGACCACCTCGACACCCGCAAGCACGCAGTCCTCTCGCGTGAAATACTCCATCTCGCCCTGCTCGTCGCCGATGCCCAGCACCGTGCAGGTCAAGTCGATATACGGCACGTCCTCGGCAATCAGGCTGTCGATACGCGCGTCGGAAATCCGCAGCATGTCTCCCCCTCCGCTCCCTGTTTCGGTAAAACGCCTATGCTCGGCGCATGATCGATGCAACGGCCACCGCATTCCCTCGGCGACGACCCGCCGCCCTTCCTATACCTCAGAGATAATGCGGCGGGTACGTGCGGCGGCTTCGGCCTTAACCAGCTCGAGGTCGATGCCCGGATAGACGCCGTCGCGGTAGATCACCGCGCCGTCGCACATGGTCAGGCACACATCCGAGCCGTGGCCGGCGAATACCGCGTTCACCAGGGGGTTGGTCATGGGTGTCCACGAGGGGCCCGACACATCGAGTACGGCCAGGTCGGCCCTCATACCCGCACGCACCAAGCCGCAGTCCGCGCGACCCTGCGACAGCGCGCCCATGCGCGTGGCGGCGGAGAGCGCTTGCTTGGGTGTGACCACCGTCGGATCGTTCTGGTAACCCTTGTAGAGGGAGGCCAGCAGGTACAGGTCCTGCATCATGTCGTGATTGTTGTTCGACGCCATGCCGTCAGTGCCCAGGCACACGTTCACGCCACGCTCGAGCATAGCGGGGATAGGTGCGTAGCCGCTGCCCAGCTTCATATTCGACGCAGGATTGGCCGCCACGAACACGCCATGCGCAGCAAGGATATCCAGATCAGCCGGCTCGCACCATACGCAGTGCGCCGCCGTCGTGGGCGAATCGAGCACGCCGAGGCTCTCGAAGTACGCGATGGGGGTCAGGCCACCGCGACGCTCCTTACACTCCTCGTGCTCGCTTTTAGTCTCGGAGGCATGCAGGTGCATGCGCAGGCCCTTCTCCTTCGTCACGGCGGCGATGTCCTTGCAGGTCTGCGGGTTCGACGTGTACTCGGCGTGGATGTTGTAGTCGATAAGGATGCGCCCATCGGCGGCTCCGTGGTACTGGGCCACGTACTCCTCGCACTTCGCGAACGTAACGTATTCGGAGAACGGCTTGGTTTCGAAGTACATCTCGCTTTCGCAGATGTTCGCCTTACATCCCGATTCGACCACGGCGCGCACGCGCTCGTCAGTATGGAAATACATGTCAGAGAAACTCACCACGCCGTAGCGGGCCATCTCCGCACAGGCCAGAAGCGTGGCCCAGTAGTTGTCCTCGGCCGTCATCTTGGCCTCGAAGGGCCATACCATAGTCTCGAGCCAAGCATGCAACGGAAGGTTCTCGGCATAGCCGCGCAGAAGCGTCATCGGAGCATGCGCGTGCGCGTTGTAGAAAGCCGGCATGAGCAGCTTGCCCGCCCCGTCGTACACCTCGCCGAACTCCTGGGCCTGCGCCCCCTCGGGCGCTTTGGCGCCCACAGAGGCGATGCGTCCGTCTTTCACACCGACCCACTGATGTGGCTGGTGGTCGAAGTTCTCGTCCAAGATGTCGATATCTGCGAACAGCATGGCTCTCCTTGCCTCGTGCGCACCCGTCGCCGAGAGCGCCTCTTCCTGCCTTTTGGTCTTTTTGCGCGATGCATCCGCAGATGCCGCACTCACCGCACGCGCCTTGTTGGCCGACGGTGAATTCCTTTTGCATACATTATAGGACTATAGCTAGTAATGGCTGAGTACAATCTTCTTTGCATGCGTACCATATATGCTATCATGCCGGGTATGACGAGAGGCGCGCCCGCCTTCTGCGGACGCAGAAACCAGAAAGAAGGAGTCATGGCAGAAGAATGCTCGCATGAATGCGGCAGCTGCGGCGTGTCCAGCTGCGACGACCGCGCCGATGCCGGTCCGACCACATTCCCGACGAACGCCCGTACGAACATCAAGCACGTCATCGGCGTCGTATCAGGCAAAGGCGGCGTGGGCAAGTCGCTCATAACCAGCCTGCTTGCCAGCGAGATGCAGAAGCGCGGCTTCAAGGTAGGCATCCTGGATGCCGATGTGACCGGCCCCTCCATCCCCAAGACGTTCGGCATCACCAACCCGCTCACCGCCGATGCCGACGGCATCATGCCAGCCTACACCGACAGCGGCATCAAGGTCATGTCGGTGAACCTGATGCTGCCCAAAGACGACATTCCGGTCGCCTGGCGCGGCCCGGTGGTGTCCGGCATCATCAAGCAGTTCTGGGGCGAGACCAGCTGGGGCGACATCGACTACTTGTTCGTCGATATGCCTCCGGGAACTTCCGACGTGTTCCTAACCGTGTTCCAATCGCTGCCGGTGGACGGCATCGTGACCGTGTCCGCCCCGCAGGAGCTGGTGGCCATGATCGTGGGCAAGGCCGTGAACCTGGCGCACGATCTGAACGTGCCCGTGGTGGGCCTCGTCGAGAACATGGCCTACTTCAAGTGCGATAGCTGCGACAAGGTGCACCACATCTTCGGCGAACCGCAGGGTGCCACCGTGGCAGAGCGCTACGGCATCCCCGCCTATGCGACGCTGCCCATCGACCCGGACTTCGCGCGCCTGTGCGATACCGGCAAGGTGGAGGAGTACGACGTGGCCGGCGCGCTGGACCCCATCATCGCGCAGATGGAGAAAAGCATTGCCGAGAAGGCTGCCGAGTAACCTCAGACACATCTCCACGCGCACCAAGGCCTCGGGAATCCCGAGGCCTTTTTTTCGAACGCTTACGGATGCTCGTCGAAGTATCCCGTCTGACCCCGCACCTGCCAGGTGCATACCGCCAGCGCGACAATAAACAGACCGCTGACGATACCCGTGACATCAAAAATGCCCGAGGCGATGTTGCTGGCCATAGCCCAGGCGGTCAGGACAGCATCGGCGAGCGTGATCCAGAAGAACAGCGTAATCTTACAGGGGTTCTTTGCCCCACGTATTCCCAACAGGCCGATAACCAGGTTGAGCGCTGCACTCACCAACGCCGTGGAAACCACGGACGCCGTAATGCTTCCCACCTCAAGGCCGAATATCTGCATACCCGGGAACAGTGCCCCAAAGACCCAGAATCCCACACCGAATGCCAATTCCAGAACAGCCCACACCAGCATGACAACGCAGAGGCGCAAAAGCCATATCTGCCACACCGACATCGGCTTGCCGTCGGTCCCGGTATGTTGTTTGCCGCCTGGCAGGTACTTGGGCGTGTTCTCGCATGCTGCACACACGGCGTCCGCCTTCGCCGCACCCAGCTTTACAGTAGACTCTGCTTCCTCCGTCATACCATCCTCCGCCGGGCCTATCCAGCCCGCGTCAAAATCAAGCGGGCTGCCCCCAAACCCGAGACAGCCCGCCTTGCCGTTTCATGAACTTCGTATTATACGGCAAGGCAGCAAGGCAGCATAAAACCGTAAGACGATCTTAAGGCGACTGTTTGCCAACTGTTTGCGGTGCGAATCAACCTGCGTTCACGTCCGCGTTCAC
>NZ_JAVWUP010000072.1:0-13131 GCF_036667095.1 Gordonibacter sp.
CGCGTACCACTTCAATCCCCCACAGGTCGTCAAACGCGATGCACCGCTTCACTACGGTGAGCGTCCGGTATGCTTCATCCACCTGCGCCACCATCCCCTCTGCCACCACGTACGTTTCGCCGTCGTAGTAGGTCGCCTCGACCATATCTCCCTTGCACAAGGTAGCCACCTGCGCCGACAGCCGGACAGCTTCCTCCTCCGGTAACTCGCGCCGAGGCTCGGGCACACGCTCGCGCTGGCGTACGAGGTCGTAATAGCCCTTCAGCGCCGCGAACGGCATGAACTGGCGGGCACGGTCCTCGGGCGACACCATTCGCTGGATACGGGCATCGGGTATGCCGGCTCCTTTAGCCACAGTGGCCTCCTACCTGGTCGTTTCGCTCACGAGCAGTAGCCTTGTCGGTAAGGCTCGCCGCCCTCAGCAGTGCGTTCTTGCCGAATTTGCCCTTTACTGCCAGCACCGCTTCCTGCATGCGCCGCTCCCTGTCGTCAGCCTCCTCGTCGGCGAACAGGTCAAGGGTAGCGAACTCCTCGCCTACCAGGCCGGCAAAGCCGACGTTCAGGCGTTTGATGGGACGCGTGGGGTCGGTCGTCTCACGGTACAGATCCTCGAGGTAGGCCATAAGCTTTTTGAAGGAGTTCGTCTTCTCGGGAATCTTGCGACTGCCGCCCGTATGCGACCCCCAACGGCTGCCGGACGAGGGACGAGCGCCGTGCTCGCCCACGAACACCCCCTTGCCTACCGGGACGTGTGCTTCACCATCGGAAGTGCCGGCATCGCCGCCGAGGCCCTCGGCATCGCCGCTCCAGGAGTCTTCCCCCTTGCTGGGCAGCCCGCCGGCTCCGCAAGTCTCGGATGGTGCGAAACCTGCCGAGAACCCTGCGGCGGCACCAGCCTCCCGACCTCCCCGCTTCTCGCGAGCGTACCCCACGCCCAACGATATATGATCCACCACCAGGTGCTTCTCCACGAGTTCCAGCACCGACACGTCCACCATCTCGCGCAACACGACCAGCGCCTCGTCGTAGCCGTACTCGCACGGCAGCACTTGGCCGTTCACCAGCGAACTGCCTTTAGGCTCGTAGTCCTTGATCTGCTTCATGGTGCAGGGCTCGATGCCCTGAGCATGGTCGATCAAAAACTCCGCATTCACCCCGAACTCGCGATAGAGTATCCCCTCGTCCATTGCCACCACGCCGGCTAGATCGAACACGTGGTACTTGGCCAAACGGTTCGCGATGCCGGGCCCGACGTTCCAAATGTCCGTGATAGGGCGATGGTGCCAGATCAGACGCTTGAACTCCTCCTCGTCCAAGTACCCGATATGGTCTGGGACATGCTTGGCAGTCACGTCCATCGCCACTTTTGCCAAAAACAGGTTCGTGCCGATGCCCGCCGACGCGCAGATGCCCGTCTCTTCGAGCACGGCCGCCATCAACAGGTGCGCCAGCTCCTTGGGAGACTTGTCGTACAGGCCCAGATACGGCGTCGCATCGATGAAGCACTCGTCGATGGAGTACACATGAATATCGTCGGGACTCAGATAGCGCAGGTAGATTGAGTAGACATCGGCGGAAACCTTCATGTAGAGGCGCATGCGGGGCTTGGCCATGATGAAATCCACGCTCTCGGGTATCTCGAACACGCGGCAGCGGTTGCGGATTCCCAAGTCCTTCATGGCGGGTGTGATGGCGAGACAAATCGTGGTGTCCGTGCGATCGGGGTCAGCCACCACCAGATTGGTGGTGAACGGGTCGAGCCCGCGCTCGCGGCATTCGACCGACGCATAGAACGTCTTCAGGTCGATGCACATATAGACACGCTCGCTTCCCACAGAATGCCTTCCTTCCCCTTTCGCATTATCTGACCGTTCCCAGCATGCTAGTGCGAAACCGCCAGATTCTCCCCGCCCCCACTTTCTTTTCCCTCAAAAGAACACACGAACTAATGTTCTGATAGAGTATACTAATCATTTACCCCGAAAGGCAAGGACCTTGCATGTTATCCGAAGATGAGATCAGCCGGCACTGCCACGAACGCACGCTACAGCGGGCACGTCAGATTGCGGCCTCCGACCGGAACATCCTTACCAAGCAGGTTCACTACAGCAGGACGGAGACCACGGTAAAGGCCTTCGTCGCCAGCAGTCACGGATGGGACGACCGCTACCGCACCTCCGTCACCTTCGATGAAGACAGCGGCGAGATCACCGACTACGCCTGCACCTGCCCTGCTTTCTACGAATCCGACGGCATGTGTAAGCATGGCGCGGCGCTCGCGCTTGCCTACCTCGATGCCCCCGAGCGCTTCATGGGCTATCAGGCGAAGCGCGTAGCAGCCACCTCGCCGGGGATCGCTGCGTTGATGAGGCGTGAACGGGAAGTAGCCGAGGCCGCAGACCGGGGGTCCATCGATCTGGAAACCGTTATCGAGTACGGCTACCGCTCTTGGTCGGCCCACTTCAGGCTGGTCGGCGAGTCCGGCTCCTACGTCCTGCGCAACATCACGGACTTCGTACACCGCATGCGCACAGGCGCGTTCTTCTCCTACGGCAAGAAGCTCTCTTTCGCACACAGCCCTCTCCTCCTTTCCGACCACGGACGCGCGGTGGCGCGCTTTCTGGACAAGGCGGTCTCGCTACGCGAGCAAGTGGGCGGCTCGACTTTTTTGCGCTACCGAGGACGCGACGAGGTCGAACGCGACCTGAGCCTCACGGACTCGGAGATTATCGAGTTGCTCGACGCGCTTACCGGCACCCTGTTCACCGTGCGCGGAACCGACTACGGCACCCGCTCGGTCACCCAGGCCTACGTCGTGGACGAGGACCCGTCCATCGCTATCAGGATAGGCCGATCGGGCTTGGACGGCTACGACATCGAGGTGCCCGAAGAGACGCCTTTCGCTGCGCAGGGCGACCGTATGTATGCATGGCAGGGCGATAGGTTCTACCGTTGCTCGTCAACGTTCGCCCGCACTGCCGACTTCTTGCGCAGCCTGTACGAAAGCGAGGAGGGAAGCCTGTTCGTCAGCGAAGCAGACATGCCCCTGTTCTGCGCAACCGTGCTGCCGGCCATCGAACAATTGCTGCAGGTGAGCGCACCGCCCGAGATCGATGCGTACCGCCCCGTAGCCTGCAAGCTGGAGTTCTACTTCGATAAGAACAAACAGGGCGTGACCTGCGATGCCCAAGCCGTGTACGGGCAACGGCGCTACCAGCTGTTCACCGCAGGAGAGGACAAGACTGCTGCCGGCAACGACGCGTCCCCGATCGGCCCCTTACGCGACGACCCCTTGGAGAACAGGGCGCGGCGTCTGATAGAGGAATACTTCGACCTGCCGGTGCCGTTCATCGAGATCAGCGACGATGCCACCATAGCCGAACTGGTATTCGGAGGACTGGCACGCTTCCAGGCACTGGGCACCGCGTTCACCACACCCGCGTTCGACCGGCTGCTCACCGACAAGCAGCCGCGCCTCACGACCGGGCTCTCGCTTGCAGGCAACCTGGTCAACCTCACTATTTCAGCAGAAGACCTGCCCGCAAGCGAGGTGGCCGCACTTCTGTCAAGCTACCGCAAACGCAAGCGCTACCATCGCCTGCGCAACGGCGCGTTCATGAGCCTGGAAGGCTACGACCTGGCCCAGCTCGACCGTATCGTGGCCGATTTCGGCATCACCGCCAAACAGCTGTCCACCGGAGTGGTTGAGCTTCCCGCCTACCAGGCTTTCTACCTGGACGAACAGCTAAACGACACCAGCCGCGACGAGTCGTTCACCCGCTACCTCGAAAACTTCCGCAGCGTGGACGAGCATGCCTACCGCGTACCCGCAGCGCTTGAGGGCACGTTGCGCCCCTACCAGGAAGAGGGTTTTCGCTGGATGAGCGCACTGGCCGACGCAGGGTTCGGCGGCATCCTGGCCGACGAGATGGGCCTCGGAAAATCCGTCCAACTCATCTCATTTCTGCTCGCGCGACAAAACGATGCCCGAGCGCTCGGCCCAAGCCTTATCGTATGCCCGGCATCGCTCGTGTACAACTGGCTGGCCGAGTTCGAGCGCTTCGCACCGGAGCTTTCCGCACGCGCCGTCACCGGAACCAAGCGCGAACGCGAGCTTATCCGCACCGAAGCGTTCGGCGAGGTCCTGCCCAACAGCGACAAGCATGGCGCTGAGGGCCAAGGGGGCCTCTCCGCCGGACGCTGCGACGTACTGGTGACCTCCTACGATTTAGCGCGCATCGACGCCGACGCCTATGCCGAGCGCACGTTTTTCTGCTGCGCGCTCGACGAGGCGCAGTACGTGAAGAACCATGCCACGAAGACCGCCCGCGGCATCAAGCGCATCCAGGCGCGCCACCGCTTCGCCTTAACCGGCACCCCGGTGGAGAACCGCCCGAGCGAGCTTTGGAGCATCTTCGACTTCCTGCTGCCAGGGCTTTTGGGCTCCTACATGCGCTTTCGCGAGCGCTTCGAACTGGACATCCTCGGCGGCAGCGAGGACGCTGCCGCGCGTCTGCGCACGCTGGTCGGCCCGTTTGTGCTGAGGCGGCTCAAGGACGAGGTGCTGCGCGATCTGCCCGAGAAGCTGGAATCGGTCGTGCGCGTGCATTTGGAAGGAGAGCAGCAGCGCCTCTACGCCGCAAGCGAGCAGCAGCTGCGCGAGGCGCTGACCAGGCAGCGGCGCGAGCGCAAAAACAAGCGCCTCGGCAGCGAGCTGCCGCCGGTGGAGATATTGGCCGAACTTACCAAATTGCGCCAGCTCTGCTGCGACCCACACCTGCTCTACGAAAATTACGAAGGGTCTGCCGCCAAGCTCGACGCTGTCATGGAATTGGTAGAATCCGCCCGTGACGGCGGCGAGAAGTCACTTGTGTTCTCGCAGTTCACCAGCTTTCTCGCTCGCATCGCCGATCGGCTGGACCAGCAGGGCGTCCCTTACTACACCATTACGGGAGCCACCCCCAAGAAGAAGCGCCTTGATCTGGTGAACACCTTCAACGAGGACGATACGCCGGTGTTCCTCGTGTCACTGAAGGCGGGCGGCACCGGTCTGAATCTCACGGGGGCGTCGGTCGTTATCCATGCCGACCCTTGGTGGAACGCCGCAGCGCAGAACCAGGCGACCGACCGCGCGCACCGCATCGGCCAGGACAAGCTGGTCAGCGTCCACCGCGTCATCGCCGCCGGAACCATCGAGGAGCGCATCGTGCGTTTGCAGGAGGCCAAAAGTCAGCTCGCCGACCAGATCGTCGGCGGCAACGGCATCTCCCTTTCCACATTGAGCCGAGAAGACCTTCTGGAACTGCTAGAGGGATAAGCGGCGCCGAAATCAACGCAGGTAGTGCGAGCTACCTTGAAGGCTTTTCGTGCCATGTAAAAGCGGGCGCCCGCGAGCAAAAAACCGCCGGCACCCGCTCTTCACACCTTGCCTCGAAGATTCCTAGAACTTGATGAACCGCTCGTAACGCGCGGCGAGCAACTTCTCGACCGGTTCTTCACAAAGCTCGCCAAGAGTGCCGACCACATACGCGCGCACCTGCTCAGCGGCAATCTCCGGGTTTTCGTGGGCCGGAGCAGGACCTTCCGGCAGCACCGCATCGACAATACCCATATCGCATGCCTCGACAGCGCTCATCTTCATAACGGCAGCCGCCTCGGGCGCGCGCGTGCGGTCCTTCCAAAGAATCGACGCGAAGCCTTCGGGAGACAGCACCGAATACACCGCATGCTCCTGCATGGCCACCCGATCGGCCAGCGCCAACGCCAACGCGCCGCCGCTTCCCCCCTCGCCCAAGAGCACGCTCACGACCGGCACACGCAGGCCCGCCAGCGCGATAAGGTTGTCGGCAATGGCGTTGCCCTGACCGCGTTCTTCGGCTTCCATGCCGCAGAAAGCGCCTTGGGTGTCCACAAGGCACACCACCGGGCGGCCGAACTTCTCGGCCTGGCGCATAAGGCGCAGGGACTTGCGGTACCCCTCGGGTTGCGGGCAGCCGAAGTTGCGGCGGATGCGCTCCTTCAGATCCGAGCCCTTCTCCTGCGCGATCACCGTCACCGCACGTCCGCCGATCCAACCCAGCCCGCACACCACGGCACCGTCGTCGCCGAACATACGGTCACCATGTAGCTCGATGAAACCGTCCACGAACGCATCGATATAGGCCAACGCCGTCGGACGGTGCGTGTTACGCGCCAACTGCACGCTGCGCCACGCTCGATTCGCGTCGCCGCCCGCAGCCGCCCCGTCCGCCAAGCCCGAGGATCCCTCAAGCGAGGCTCCTGCCTCAGCATCGAACCCACCGCTTGCCAGCGCCCGCTCCAGGCGTTTGGGCGATACCGGGTGCGTCCGCGTGCGCTCCAAGCGTCCGGCAAGGTCGGCAAGCGCCTTCCCCAAGCGGGGCCGGCGCGCAGCTATCTGCGTGAACAAAGGACCTTCCGGCTCCAGCATGCCGTACGTCACCGTGTTGTAGGTAGCGGTGCCATGCTCCAGGTTCTCGCACACCGACGCATAGTCCACCAAAAGAGAGCTCTCCCCAGGATCGATGCCGTCGCGCGAGGCCGTCGATACCTGGATGGCCAGCAGATGCGCCAGTGTAGACCTCAGTTCCTGGCGCTCAACAATGGCATCGATCAGGCCATGCTCAAGCGCGAACTCTGCCGTCTGGAAGCCCTCGGGCAACTCCTGTTTGATGGTGTCCTTGATAACGCGCTGCCCGGCGAACCCGATAAGCGCACGGGGCTCGGCTAAGATGACGTCGCCTTGCATGGCAAACGACGCGGTCACGCCGCCGGTCGTCGGGTCGGTGAGCACCGAGATATACGGCAACCCCGCCTCTCCATGACGCGCAAGCGCGCACGAGACTTTGGCCATCTGCATGAGCGACACCAGGCCCTCCTGCATACGCGCGCCGCCCGAAGCCGTGAACACCACAACCGGCAACCGCTCGTCAGTGGCACGCTCCACGAGACGCGCGACCTTCTCGCCCACGACCGAGCCCATCGACCCCATGAAGAACTGCGACTCCATAATGCCGATAGCCACCTTGAGCCCCGCGATGCTACCAACGCCCGTGCGCACGGCCTCCTCGAGGCCCGTCTTGTCACGCTGCGCCGTAAGCTTTCCAGCGTACCCCGGAAAGCCGAGCGGGTCGGTCTCGGGTACGCAGCGGCTCCACTCCGCGAAGCTGTTCGCATCAAGCAGGTCGTTGATACGCTCAGCCGACGACATGCGAAGGTACCCGCCGCAGGTCGGACACACGTAATGGCCCGATGCCAGACTGGCCTCGTCGAACGAAAGCCCACACTGCGGGCAGGTGCGCCAAGTGCCTTCCTCGATAGCCGGTTTGTCCGTCGTGCACAGCACCCATCCCAAAAGGGGCGCTTCGGGCGACAGCGGGCGGAACACGCGCATGCCGCGTGCGGCCGCGCGGGCGAGGAAGCTGTCGACTTCGGCCAAGGGAAGCGCCTCGTCACAGAGCAGCACGATCGACGCCCCACAGGTCTCAGCCGCCGTCAGAACGGCATGGCTGTTGCAGAACAGCGCATCGGTGTACTTATCGCCCAAGCTCACCGTACTCTGCGCTGCCTTCAAATGCACGTCGAAACGATGGTCTTGCGTATAAGCGGCACACACGGAAAACCCGGCCTCGGCAACGGACTGCATCATGCGGCGGGCCGTTTTCGAGCGCGCCATCACCAATGCGACCGGTTTCGAGGCGCACCTCGCTCCTTCGTCCGCCAAGGGCGCAACCAAGGTCCCGCGCGCCGTCCGCACGTCACCCGTTGTCGCTGCCGTGTATTCGGACCCGTCGGCCGCATCGAGCGCGTTGGGAGCCGCCGACGCCGTCGCCGACTCCTCGAACATGCGCGAAAGACGGTAGGCGACGTCCGCCGACTCCATCGCAGGCTCGGCTTTGCCGGATTTGCCCTGCGAGGGAACCATCGCGCCGTCGAACGAGAGGGTAACGTAATTCTGTTTGCGCTGCTTCATCTGGGTTTCCTCGACCCTTCTGCCTGCGCCAGCACATACTTCTGCGTTGCTGTCGTGCACACCTGGCCTTCCACGCTGGCCTCGACCTCGGCCACGCAAAGGCGGGATGACGACTTCACGATACGCGCCTTCAACGTCACCGTTTCGCCGGGTGCCACCTGACGGCGGAACTTAGCGCCGTCGATGCCGGTCAAAAAACCGATCGACCCCTCCGCACCGCGTTCCACCAAAATGCAGAATGACGCCGCCTGAGCCAACGCCTCCATAAGGATGACGCCCGGCAGCACCGGATGCCCGGGGAAATGGCCTGCGAACAACGGCAGGTCGCTCGCAACGTCCAGCTCGGCCTCGACGTTCACGCCCGGCTCGCACGCGATCACACGGCTCACCCACACGAACGGATCGCGATGCGGCAGCACCGCCTCGACAACCTCTTTCCCACAAGGATACGCGATTTCCATGTCGCTTCCTTTCTCTTCTTTCTTGTTTCGCAGCTCGGCTACGCCCGGTAAGGCGAAAGAGCCAAAGACGCATTGTGTCCGCCGAACCCAAGCGAGTTCGACAAGGCGACCTTCTGCGGATAGTTCATTTTCGCCTCCACCACCACGTTCACCGGGCATTCCGGATCAGCCTCGGCAAAACCGGCAGTCGGCGGCACGCAGTCGCCCGCAACGGAAAGCGCCGTGACGATCGCCTCGATAGCGCCCGCAGCGCCCAAGGTATGGCCCGTCGCGCCTTTCACCGAGGTCACCGGAACACTGCGCCCCCGATCGTCGCCGCAAAGGGCAAGCAACGCGTGGGACTCGGTAGCGTCGTTGGCGGGTGTGCCCGTGCCGTGCGCGTTCAGATGGCCCAGATCCTCAGGCGCGAAACCGCCTTCGGCAAGCGCCTGGCGCATAGCCCGCGTGACTCCCTCGCCGCTCGGCTCGGGTGCGGTCATATGGTAGGCATCTCCCGTGGAGCCGAAACCCGTGATCTCGGCCAGCACGTTGGCACCGCGGGCAAGAGCATGCTCCAACGACTCGACGACCACCGCACCCGCACCCTCGCCAGCCACGAAGCCGGCGCGGCGCACATCGAAGGGAAGCGAGGCCTGCGAGGGGTCTTCCGCCTTCGTCAGCGCGCTCAGGTTGGTGAAACCTGCAATGCAAATGGGCGACACCGACTCTTCGGTACCGCCGGCCAATGCCGCATCAATGTAGCCGTGGCGAATATCGCGCACCGCCGCACCAATGCAGTGGGCGCCTGTAGCGCACGCCGTAACCACGTTGAGGCACTCGCCTTTCAGGCCATAGCGGATCGAAAGGTTGCCAGCCGCGATATTGCCGATCATCGTAGGGATGAACAGCGGACTCACGCGTTTGGGACCCTTCTCCAAAAGAGTGGTGAAACCGCTCTGGAGCTCGTCGATGCCGCCGATGCCACTGCCGAACACGCAGGCGATGCGCGTCGCGTCCTCGGCTTCCCTATCAAGCCCCGCTTGTGCCATAGCCTCGTCAGACGCCACGATGGCGTACTGCACGAAACGCTCGAAGCGACGCGCCTCCTTCTTGGTCAGGCCGTGCTCGGTGGCATCAAAGTCGCGGATCTCGGCGGCGATATGAACGTCGTAGCCTTCGGTGTCGAATTTCGTGATGGGACCGATGCACGAGCGTCGCGCCATAAGCGTGCTCCACAGCGCCCGAACGCCCACCCCCGCCGGCGTAATGGCGCCCATACCCGTGATGACCACGCGATGAGTGCCGTCCGGGCGACGCGTTGCCTGACTGCTGCTGGTGTTCTCGCTCATAGCGACATACCTCCGTCGACGCAGATGACCTGTCCGGTAATATAACCTGCCTCTTCGCTTGCTAGGAAACGCACAAGCGCGGCAACATCCTCGGCCTCGCCGAGGCGCTTCATGGCGATGCGCTCAGTTATGGCCTGCTGCTGCTTTTCCGAGAGCGCATCGGTCATGTCCGTGGCGATGAAGCCGGGAGCAACGGCGTTCGCCGTGACGTTGCGCCCCGCCAACTCGCGCGAGATCGCCTTCGTCAGCCCGATCACGCCGGCCTTCGATGCGGCGTAGTTCGCCTGCCCCGCATTGCCTGAAACGCCTACGACGCTGCTCATGTTCACGATGCGACCATAGCGCTGCTTGCACATGCGCTGCGCCGCTGCTTTGCAGCAGTTGAACGTGCCTTTGAGGTTCACGTCGATCACGGCGTCGAAATCCTCTTCCTTCATGCGGGCCAGCAGACCGTCGCGCGTGATGCCCGCATTGTTCACCAGCACGTCCACGCGGCCGAATGCCCGATAGGCTGCCTCTACCAGCGCATGGGCCTCGTCCGACTCCGCCACGTTGGCGGCTATCGCGAGGGCGCGCACGCCGCACTCGTCCTCGATCTGGCTCGCGAGCTCTTGGGCTGCAGGCAGGCTGCGCTCGCTCGAGCAGTTCACGCACACGTCGAAGCCCGCGCGCGCCAGATCGAGAGCCACGGCACGGCCGATGCCGCGGTTCGAGCCGGTGACGACGGCTGCGCGGCGCGGCTGTTCGGTATCGTTGGTCATAGGTTCAAACTCCTGTTCGATGTTCGGGTCGAGAGGTCGGATGAGGATAAGGCTGGAAGTCGGCTCGACGTCCGCACCGGTCGCCTCGGTCAGTCGCACGCTGCAGTACCCCGAGCAGCAACGAGGGCCTCGAAGCTCGCGCGGTCTTGGACGCAGGCCCTCTCGGCAGTCTTGTCGATGCGGCGCACCAGATTCGCCAGCACACCGCCGAAGCCCACTTCGACGAACAGGTCCGCACCCGCTGCGCCGAGCGCTGCGACGCTCTGCTCGAAGAGCACCGGACTGGTCAGATGGCGCACCAGATGCTCGCGCGCCTCGTCAGCGGAAAGCGGAGCCGCATCCACGTTGCAGATCAACGGTATACGCGGCTCGCAAAACGAGACGCCCTCCAGATAGCTCGCCAACGCAGCGGCCGCCTCGGCCATGAGCGGGCTGTGGAATGCACCCGATGTGGACAGGCGCGAGCAGCGCCTGCCACCTGCCGTCCAGGCCTCCTCAGCTCGCGCCACCGCGCTCGCCTCTCCGGCGATGACGATCTGTCCCGGACAGTTGTAGTTGGCAGGCACCAGCACCTCGCCCTGCGCACACTCGTCGCAAAGCGCCCGCACGCTGCCTTCATCGGCCTTCAGCAAGGCGCTCATGGCGCCGGGATGCGCTGCGGCGGCCTTAGCCATGAGCTCGGAGCGCACCTTCACCAGCGAGAACACCTCCTCGTCGGACAGCATGCCCGCAAGGGATAGCGCACTTGTCTGGCCGAGCGAGAATCCCAGCACGGCAGCCGGACGAACACCGTGCGCCATAAGCGCACGAGCGATGCCCACCGACAGCACACAGAGCGCCGGCTGGGCAAAGCGCGTGTCGTTCAGTTTCTCGGGTTCGGCATTCTGCACCAGATCTGCCATATCGAACCCGAACACTTCGGACGCGCAGGAGAAAGCAGCCGCCACCTCCGGCATATCCAGCAGGTCGGCGCCCATGCCGGGCTTCTGCGATCCTTGCCCCGAGAACAGGAATACCGGCTCTCCCGGCGCAAGGGGGGCAAGGGGCGCAAGGGGGGCAATGCCACCAGTCATAAGGCGGCCCCTACTGCGCCGGCGACGCGCCACGCGCGCGCTCGCGACGGGCATTGGCGGCGGCAAGTGCGCCGAGGTCGAGCGCGCCGAGCGCCTGGGCCTCAGCCATAAGCTCGACCACCACCTGGGCTGCGGCCTTGCGCTCATGCACGAGCGCAGCCGACTGTCCGGCCATCATGGTGCCGTTGTCCACGTCGCCGTCGATGGCGCGTACCAGCGAGCCTACGTACATGGCCTCCAGCTCGTCGCCGTTCGCTGCAAGATCGTCCTCTAGCTTGCGGGCTTTACGCGAGAAGGCGTTTTTCAGACAGCGCACCGGATGCCCACTGCCGCGTCCGGTGACGATGGTGTCGGAATCCTTTGCCTTGATAACCTTGTCCTTGTACGCATCGGCGATAGTGCACTCGTCTACGGTAAGGAACCGGGTGCCTATCTGCACGCCCTCGGCCCCTAAGGCGAACGCAGCCGCGATACCGCGCCCGTTGGCAATGCCGCCGGCTGCGATCACGGGAATGGACACGGCGTCGCACACGGCAGGGATCAGCGCCATCGTCGCAAGCTCGCCGATATGCCCGCCCGCCTCGGTGCCTTCCGCTACCACCGCATCGGCGCCCAAACGCTCCATACGGGCGGCAAGCGCGCTTGAGGCAACCACCGGCACCACCTTGATGCCCGCGTCTTTCCACAGCTGCATATAGTTGGCAGGGCTGCCGGCACCGGTGGTTATCACATCCACCCGCAGTTCCGCCAACAACTCGGCCACGGCACCCGCGTTCGGGTCCATGAGCATGACGTTCGCACCGATAGGCTTGGAAGTGATCGAGCGGGCCATGCCCACCTGTTCCTCGATCCACGCCAGCGGCGCACCGCCGCACGCGATGATGCCCAAGCCTCCGGCC
Source organism: Gordonibacter sp. (assembly GCF_036667095.1). Taxonomy (NCBI): domain Bacteria; kingdom Bacillati; phylum Actinomycetota; class Coriobacteriia; order Eggerthellales; family Eggerthellaceae; genus Gordonibacter; species Gordonibacter sp. The sequence goes on from NZ_JAVWUP010000072.1 coordinate 12,513, forward strand.
TCGCTTACCGCGCCTGCCAAGCTGGCGTTCGCAATACGCGCCATAGCGCCTTGGACGATAGGCACCTCGATACCGAGAAGCTCCGTGACCCGCGTGTTCATGCCCATACTTCCTCTTTCTTGCCCTTGGCACCCTTGCCAACTCAGACGCACCTAGCCTACGCCGTGCGCGCCGACGACGAACAGCAGGGCGCGGCCCTCGAGGAGCGACCACCCTGCCGATACGACGGGCTCCTCCAGGAGCCCGTCTGCATGCTTATTTCAGCGAATCAATGTGCGCGACCAGCTGCCCGATGGTCGCGACGCCCTCGGGCTCGCCGAACTCGATGTCGCACTTCTCCTCCAGGTCACAGATCAGCTCGACCATATCCAGCGAGTCGACGCCCAGCGACTCCAGCGTCGCGTCCTCGGTGACCTTGTCGCCTTCCAGGTCCAGGTTTTCAACCAGCACGTCTTTCACGATATCGATGGTAGCCATAGCGCTTCCTCCTTGCTCGGACCGCCGTGGCGGCCTTCTTGTTTTCTGCGTCCAAAATAGTTTGATAATCAAAGTATTTCTGCAGAAACAATACTATGGGGAGAGGAAATCGAATGCAAGTCCCTCCACGATTTCTGCGCGG
>NZ_JAVWUP010000073.1:0-12921 GCF_036667095.1 Gordonibacter sp.
GCGTGACGAGGGCTTTCACTGGGCGAACCCGTTCTATTCCCGATCAGCCGGTGCCGCCTTCGACGCGAAGACGGGCAAGCCAGTGGCCCTGTCCACGAAGGTATCCCCGCGTGCCCGGACCTACAATGGCGAGCACCTGAAAGTGAACGACAAATGCGGCAACCCCATCGAGATCGCCGACGTGATCGTGTGGCGGGTGGAGAACACGGCGAAGGCGCTTTTCGATGTGGACGACTACAACTCCTATGTGCATACGCAGAGCGAGACGGCGCTGCGCCACGTGGCTACCACTTATGCCTATGACCAGATGCCCGGTGAGCTTGAGGGTGGAATCACGCTGCGCAGCAATGTCGAAGAGGTGTCGGAGGCCCTGAAAGAAGAGCTGGCCGTGCGCTTGGAGAAGGCTGGCGTCGTCATCGACGATGCACGTTTGACGCATTTGGCTTATGCGCCCGAGATCGCCCAGGCAATGCTCCGTCGCCAACAGGCCGATGCCGTTATCGCGGCACGCGAGAAGATCGTCCAGGGTGCGGTAGGCATGGTTGACATGGCGCTTGCGGAGTTGTCGGCAAAGAACGTGGTAGACTTGGACGACGAGCGCAAAGCCGCCATGGTGTCGAACCTCATGGTGGTGCTTTGCAGTGAATCCGACGCGCAACCCGTACTGAACACGGGAACGCTGTACCAATAAGAAGGGGCACAGGCGCGGCCGGCTTAGGTAGGATCGCGCCTGCGCGGTGACGATATGGCGAAACGCAAACAATACCCGTTACGTGTCGACCCGGATATCTGGGAGGCGGTCGAGCGATGGGCGGCTGACGACCTGCGGAGCGTGAACGCACAAGTCGAGTTCATCTTGCGCCGTGCCCTGAAGGACGCAGGCCGGTTGAAGCCAGCTGGAGAGGCGGAAGAGGGCGGTGGCGAGGCCGAATAGCGCGCGGGGTAAGGGGACGGCGTGGGCGGGTAGCCTCCGGGCGGGGAAGGTATCCCCGAGGCGGCTGCACCGCGCTGTGCGCGAAAGGCTGCTAACCTTGCGATAACGGCTTGGTCTAAAGCGGGTCCTCTTTCGAAGGGTGCGCTAGACTGATAAGAGTGGATACGTGCAATAAGGCAGGTGTCCGCTCCGTACTCTGCGTAACTGCGCGAAAGGGGCTCGTATGGAAACGACGGCATGCTCGGATAAGGTGGAGGTTGCCGACGCGGCCCCCGCGGTGCTCGAAGAGGCCTACCGCTACGCCTACCCGCTCGTCCTGCTCGACGTCATCAAGGATATGACGACGAATGTCGTTGAGCCCGGAAGCGATCATGCGCCGATCAACCAATTATTCCATGCTCGGGGCTTGGCGACGCCCGAAATGGCCAGCCTGACGCGCCCGAATGTGGACACGGTGTACTCCCAGGCGTATCTCGAACTTGCAAGCGAACCGGTGCTTTTCCACAAGCCGGCGACGGATCGCTACTGCTCCGTGCAGACGTTCGACGGCTATTCCAACACGTCGGTCATTCTCGGGACCGGCGGAGTGGGGGGAAACGACGCGGTTACGTATGCGTTCACGGGTCCGTTTTGGCACGGCGAGCTCCCGGTGGGCGTGGTGGAAGTTTCCATGCCCACCAACCTCGTCTGGCTGCTGCTGCGCACGAAGTGCTTCGGGCTTGACGATTTGGAGAACGTTTACGCAGTCCAGCACGGCATGCGTCTGTACCCTCTTTCGGCTTATGGCGACGCTTCTTATCGACCGCCTGCCGGCTCGCATGATCCCGCCTTCGACTATGTTCCCCTCGATTATATGGCGCATCTCTCGGCGCAGGATTTCTTCGCGCGCTTCAATCACCTGGCGGTAGGAAACCCCGGCTTTCCTGAGGACGCGCCTGCTCTTGAGCGGTTTGCGTCGCTTGGGATAGGGGCGGGGCTCGAATTCGACCTCGATGCTCTCGACGAGGTTGCAGCTCAGGTGGCCGCGCGCCTGTCGGTGCTTATGGACCGCGACTTCGCGTCCGACCATGCCAACATCACCCCCTCGAACGGGTGGATGTTCATGGACAACCGCGTCGGGAACTTCGGCACTGACTACGCTTTTCGCGCTGTCGTGGCGTTCGGTGGATTTGCGAACCCGGTCTCGATGGCGGTCTATCCCTCCATGGTTACGGACCGAGCAGAAGCCTTGCTGCAGGGAGACAGGGCCTACGTGCTCCACTTCGAGCCGGGTATGACGCCGCCTCACGCCGACGGGGGCTGGTGGTCGCTGACCGCCTATACGGAGGCCGGGCGCCTTATTCCCAACGAAATCGCACGTTACAGCATCGGCGAGATCGATGACCTCCTGTTCGATGACGACGGATCGCTTGACCTGTACATTCAAGTGGGCAATCCTGGAGGGGACCGTGTGCGTAACTGGCTTCCGCTGTGCGAAGGGGTATTCTCGCTCACGATGCGCATCTACCTTCCCGATGAAAGCGTGCTCTCCTTTGACTGGCGGCTTCCCTGGCTTGAAGAGGCTCCGAGTGTTTGACGAGGGCTCTCGTGATTGCATGATTGCGGGAGGCCGATCGTGCCTTATGTCGAAGGGCGAGCCAAATCGGGAGTGTTATACTGGTTGACGGTATATAAGCACAAGAGATAAGGTGCGGTCGTTAGCATGATTATCAGGAAATCACCGGCCGAGATTGAGGCTATGAAGGAAGCGGGCCGCGTCTCGGCCAAGGTGTTGCGCGAGGTGGGCAAGCGTGTGAGCCCCGGCGTGTCAACGTTGGAGTTGGACGAGTTTGCAGAACAGCTCATCCGTCTTGAAGGGGGCATTCCCGCATTCAAGGGCTACGGTGGGTTCCCCGGCTCCATCTGCGCTTCGGTTAACGAGCAGATCGTGCACGGCATCCCGTCGGCGGGCGTCGTTTTGCGGGACGGCGACATCATCTCCATCGATACCGGTGCCATCGTGGACGGCTGGGTGGGCGACAATGCCTGGACGTACGCGGTGGGCAAGGTGTCGCCCGAGAAGCAGCACCTGCTGGACACGACCGAGAAGTGCATGTGGGCAGGGCTGGATGCGGCGCGCCCTGGCAACCATTTGGGCGACATTGGGCATGCGGTGCAGTCCATTGCCGAAGCCGAAGGGTTCGGCGTGGTGCGCGAGTACGTGGGACACGGTATCGGCCGCGACATGCACGAAGACCCCAATGTGCCGAACTTCGGCCACCGGCATGCCGGCGTGAAGCTGGAGCCAGGCATGGTGTTGGCTATCGAGCCTATGATCAACCTGGGCACGTACAAGACGCGCCAGATGCCCGACGGCTGGCTGGTGTGCACGCGTGACGGCTTGCCGTCGGCGCATTTCGAAAAGACCGTTGCTATTACCGAGGACGGGCCGCTTATCCTTACGACCGAGGAGGGGCGGAGGCGCCCGGTGTAGGGAATGCCCTCTGAACACCTTTTCAAGACGTAGGAGTTCGCAACCCGCGGCCTCCTACGTCAACTCGAACGTCATCCAAACAAGGGCGAGCAGCTGCACAACGTTCATGAATACTTGGCAGAACAAAAGGCAGATGCGCCCGCCATGCGCATCGGTGCCGTGCACGAAGCCGAGCGCAGCCAGCTTGTCCATGAATGTGTACATGACCGCGAACAGTGCACAGCTGCCTGCCATGATGAAGGCTACGTTGAACGCGCCGTACTTCGAGCCTACGCTGTCGATGCCATGTACGCCTGCATGGAGCGGGATGGTATCGGGCAATACGAACAGAACCGCGAGCCCCGTTGTTGCAAGCGGGAGCACGGCAAGTGCGAACATCGCGATCAATCCCGAGCGTTTCATCCCTGTTCCCTTCCCGCAGCGCCGATGCAGCTACTTCAGCTGTTTGCCGCCGGTGTCCCAATGGAAGCGTTTGAACTTGGGAATCTGGTTCAGGAACATGATGCGTGCCCACAGGTTGTGCATAAAGGAATCGGGTGCATAATGCAGCGGGTAGGGCTCGGCGGTTGCGCCGAGGGCAGCTTCGACCTGGGCAAGGCGCTCTGGGTTCTCCATGCTGCGGCGCAGCACGTAGCGGGGCACGCAGCTGTAGGCGAAGCGGTCGTAGGCCTCGCGGTAGGGAATCTCTCGGCCGCATATGAATTCGTCCACGATGAGGGTGGTGAAGTTCACGCCGCCGAGGCTCAGGTAGTACGTGTTGCGGCCGGCGCGCGTGTTCACCTCGAAGAAGCGGAACGACCCGTCGCGCTCGTCCACCTTGATGTCGAAGTTGGCGAACCCGCGATAGCCGGTGTGCTTGAGGAAGCGCCGGGCATGCTCGATGATGGCTTCCTCCCGCTCTCCCATGATGCACACCGGATTGCCGAGTGCGGTGGGGTCGTGGTCTTGCAGGCATACCACGCCGCCCGACACCACGCGCATGTCGCCCGTCGCGTCTGAGAACGTGGTGAGCGTGCGGATGGCGTCGTCGCCGCCGGGGATGAAGTCTTGCAACACCAGCTCGCCCGCGTAGTCGGACACACGGATGGTGTCCCATACCTGCGCCAGTTCCTCGGCGCTTTCGATCTCGTAAATTTTGCGCCAGCCTTCGATAGTGGCGGCTTGGAACTGTGCTGAATTGGACGGCTTGGCGATGAGCGGGTAGGGCAGCTCATCCACCGGCAGCTTGTCGGGGCCGTTCGGTCCGCAGTCGAAGTACCACGTGCGCGGGTAGGGGATGGACAGCTCGTCGCACAGCTCGTAGAAGCGGCGCTTTTGCGTGATATCGTCGAGTAGGGGAAAGTCGATGTAGGGCACCACGAACCCGGCGGCTTCCAAGCGCTCTTTGCCGCCTGAGAGCATGCGTGCGTGGCAATCATCGCAGCCGAGCACGAGCAGCACGCGGTCGGGGTCGGCTGCGTGCTGCTCGGCGGCCACGGCCTCAAGCGCGGCATAGAGGTTCTCGGCCTCGTGGATGCCCTCGATGAGGCGGTAGTCGGTGAAGCGGCTGGTGGAAAGCATCTTGATATCCTGCGTGGCCAGTATGATGGTGCGCTTGACGCCGTAGGCGCGATGAAGCTCGCGCACGTAACTGTAGGCGAGGATGTCGCCGCCTACGACGACAGGTTGCAGGCGGCGGCCGATCTCGGCCGTGTCGGTATCGGGGGAGAGGGGGCGGTTCATGGGGTGCGGGACTCCTTAGCTGTGTATCTTCTCTTGATCTGCCATTATCTCATAGGAGGGGATGCTGCGCACCCTATCGCATCCGTTTCGAGAAAGTGTCCATACCGATTTCCCCTACTTCGCCCCGTCCTTGCCGAAGATGTCGGTGAAGCCCTCGCTAAACGAGCTGGGCACGACGACGGTGCCGCCGGTGTCGTGGACGCTTTCGTAGAGCAGGTGCATGGCGCGCATGCGCATGGCCTGCTCGTCGACGATGTTCTCGTCCTTCATGTCCTTGAACATCTCGTAGATCTCCTGCTCGGCCTCCATGAGCGCGATGCGGGCCTTCTTGCGCTGCTCAGCCTGGGCTTCAAGCGACATGGTGTCCTGCAGCTTCTCAGGCACCTGGATGTCGCGGATCTCCACCGAGGCCACGGAGATGCCCCACGGCGTGACTTTCTCCTCCAGCAGGTGCTTGAGCTCCCGGTCCAGCTGGTTGCGGCGCATGGCCACCTCTGAGATGCTGGCCCGGCCGATGGCGTCGCGCAGGATGGTCTGGGCCGACGAGCGCACGGCAAGTGGGTAGTTGTCCACTTCCGTGCAGGCCTTTTCCACGTCCCAGACGTTCCAGAACAGCACGGCGTCCACATCGAGCGGCACGAGGTCGCTCGTAAGCGTTTCCTCGGCGCCGAACGCGGTGGTGCGCACGCGCTGGTCGATCTTGATGACGCTGTACTCGATGAAGGGGATGGTGAGGAAGGGCCCTGGCCCCACGACGCGGTTGAGCCTGCCCAGGCGGAACACCACGGCGCGCTCCCACTGCTGTGCGACATGCACCGACATGCAGAGCACCGCGGCCACGACCAGCGACACGAGGAACCCGGCGAATCCGACGGTTCCGGTGGCCAGCCAGAATGCGCCGCACGAGCATGCGAACACGAGGGCGAACACCCCGACGGTTACCAGGATGGCGCCGTTGCGTGCCGACACGCTGGTGGGCGAGCGCTCGAAGTGCTCGTAGACGGCAGGGTCGAGCGCCCCTTTTGCAGTGTTAGCGGCTTCTTTCGTCTTCTTCATGGATGAGCTGCTCCTCTCTCAGTTCGATGCCACGTATGCGCTTCTGGATGGTCTTCTCTATATCGTGCAGGGACAGGCCCAAGTCGCGGCAGGTGGCGATGCAGCTTTCCAGTGCAAAGTCCACGATCTTGCCGCGTTCGTCCTTGTTGGGGCTGGCCAGATCACTCGCGAACACGCCGGAACCTTGGCGCGATTGCAGGTAGCCGTCGTTGATCATGCTGGTGTAGGCCTTGCTGGCGGTGTTGTTGTTCATCGACACCTCTGCCGCCAACGCACGAATGGTGGGCATGCGATCCCCGGGCTGGTAGATGCCGCGCTTGATCTGGTCGATGAGCCACAGGCGCAGCTGCATCCACGGCGGGGTGGTGGTATCGGTGTCGAGCGCGAACCGCTCGGTGCGGGGTGTGGGCATCGATCCGGCGCTCATGACAGTGCTCCTGCGGCCGAGATGAGCGGGTGGACGGCTGCGGTCACAAGGCACCAGCGCAGCAGGAAGCCTCCGGCAACTACTCCCAAGCTGGCTGCAAGGGTGTATTGCTCGTTTTTCCGCAGGGCGGCCAGCACTTCCAGGGCCAAGGGCAGCGCCAGCCCGCAGCAGACGAGCCCGATCCAGAACGGTAGCGAAAGGCCTCCGGACACGAGCTGCTCGGCTGAGACGCGGGCGTACTGGTCGAGAAACGAGAGTGCGACGAAAGCCGCCAGAACGGCCAGCTCGACGGCGATCAGGAGGGCATCGACCTTGGCGAGTGTGAGGAAAAAGCTCCGATAGGGCTGTATCGTGCCGAAAATGAACGCGGTCAGCACCAGCAGGGCGATGCCCGAAGACGTCGACGAGAGGACGAATAGGCAGGGGACCAAGGCCGTGTTCCAAAGCCGCACCCCTTCGGTTCCCATCAAAAGCAACCCGGTGTAGAGCATGACGATGGCTGCTATGACGATGGCGAGTACGGATAGGATACGGAGCGCAAGCGCCGGCAGCGGTGCATGGAAAAGCCACGCGGCACTGAGTGCTCCGACCGCAAGCAGCAGGGCCGACAGTGCATAGGCGCCGACGGAGATATAGGTGGGTGCGGGGTTGAGGAGCAGGTGCACGATGGCCTCGAACCGGCCCAGATCGAGCACGAGGCAGACAGCCCCGAGTGCCAGTGCGACGAAGGAGGCGGCAAAGCCGCATCCGAACAGCAGGCGGTTCGCCTCGAAAGCAACCAACGCGCCATTTGCCCGGCGGGGGATGCCGGCAATGCTTTTCAGGGCAAGGCAGGACAAGACGAGGCAGGTTCCCGACCCAAGCCCGCCGAAGAACAGATAACCTATGACCAGAGTGCTGAGCACAGAGAAAGTTTCCTTTGCCACGCGTTTCGTAATGGCTCCAGTGTAACAAAAATAGGCAAATTAACCTAGGACAATAGTGAAAGAGTTGGAGGGGAAAGTAAAAAGAAAATACGTGAGATTAGAGCGTTATACCATGTGAATTGCTTAAAACTGCTTTTATAAAATCTGGATCCTTTCTAAATTGTCAAAAATTGTATTATGATAAGTCTTGTTAATCATAATACAATTTGCTATATTGACCGCAGATTGATCGATCGGGAGCGTTTGAAGGTGTTTTTGCCGGTGACCTGATGGCCAAGATGGCACGCGGCGAGCACGGAGATCCTAGCATCTAGGAGGAACAATGCCGAAGAACGACACGGGCGGATCTTCGATCACCCGCAGGGTCTTCATGAAGGGCGCAGCGTTCGCTGCGGGCACGGCAGCCGTGGGACTCGGCGGTGCGGCGGGTTACGACACGTGGCTCAAGCCTGCTCAGGCGCATGCGCAATCAGACGAGCATCTCGCTTACACCTACCACCAGTTGCACTGCGGCGGTGCCTGCCCCATGGCCTGCAAGGTGCGCGACGGCCGCTTGGTGCAGGTCCAGCCGAACGAGGCTGGCGGCGACCGCTACGCCACCATCTGCCTGAAGGGCCTGTCGGAGGTGCAGCACATCTACGGAAAGGGCCGCATCCAGACGCCCCTCAAGCGCGTGGGCGAGCGCGGCAGCAGCGACTTCGTTGCCATCTCATGGGACGAGGCGCTTGACCTGATGGTGGACACCATCACCGATCTGCAAAAGCAGCACGGCAAGGACTGCGTGCTGGTGAAGCAGTCCACAGAAAGCCTCGCGCAGTTCATGGCACCGCTGTTCGGAGCCCAGACGGGCGGCAACGGCGGCATCGACAACGGCACCGGCAACGGCCTCGACCCGGCAATCGGGCACGGCGGCGGGTACGCCTACGCCACAGGCGAGGCGCGCGACTGGACGAACGCGAACATGGTGCTCATGGTGGGCAGCAACTTCCTGGAATCCACGCTTCCCCAGGTGCGCCTCTTCTTCGAGGCGAAGGAAGCCGGTGCCAAGATGGTCACCGTCGATCCTCACTTCTCTACCACGGCCGGCAAGTCCGACCAATGGATACCCATCGTGCCGGGCACCGATGCCGCGCTGTTCCTCGGCATGGTCACCGCCATCATCGACAACAAATGGTACGACGAGGATTTCGTGCTGCAGCATACGGCGCTGCCCTATCTGGTGGATGCCAAGACGAAGAAGCTTGTGCGCGACCATGCGGAAGATCCGAATGCGGAAGAACCCGAGACGGGGGAGAAGAACCCGTTCTTCGTGTGGGACCAGTCCTCTTCGCAGAAGCGCGCCTACACGGACGCGGCGGCGAAGCCGACGCTCAAGGGCACGTTCACCGTGGACGGCGCCTCCTGCACGACCGCGTTCAGCCTGCTTGAAACTGCCCAGAAGCACTACACGCTCGAATGGGCCTCCGAGAAGACCGGCATTCCCGCCGACACCATCAAGACGCTCGCACAGGAGTACGCCTGCAACGGCCCGGCCTCGCTGGCCGTGGGCTGGGGCGGCAGCGACAAGATGGCCAACGCCGACATCGGCGGCCATGCGGCGGCGCTGCTCGCGGCCCTGACGGGCAACATCGGCAAGCCGGGCGCGCACGTCGGCGTGTTCGTGGGCGGTGCCTGGAACGGCTACAGTGCCTCCCTGGGCGCGTGGGAGCTTCCTGAGCAGTTGGCCGCGGCAACGTCAAAAGTGGCAAGCTACGACCTGAAATACCAGGACAACAACGTGCGCGCCTTCATCTGCCTGGGCGATGCCATCAACCAGAAGTACGGCAACCAGAACAAGACCATCGAGTGGGTGAAGAAGCTCGACTTCATCGTGACCATCGACGCCTACTTTACCGAAGGCGCGAAATGGTCCGACCTCGTGCTGCCCACCACCTCGCGCTTCGAGAACGACGAGGAAATCGGCGGTATCGCCTCGGGCTACAACCATTTAGTGCTGCAGGCGAAGGTCATCGACCCGCTGTTCGAAGCGAAGACTGAGTTTTGGATCGAGCGGGAGATCGCCAAGCGCCTCGGTGTCGACCAGCACCTGCCGAAAACGGCGCGCGAGCTTGTCGAGGCGAAACTGGCGAACTCCGAAGACCCCTACCTCGCCGCCCTCACGGTCGACGATATCGTGAAGAACGGCTACCTGTATCCCCTTGAGGGCATCGAGAAGCCCCGAACCGCCTACGAGGACGGCGCGTTCCTCACCACATCGGGTCGCATGGACGTGTACTACGACAACCTGGTGGAGTTCGGCCAGGAATTGCCCGCCTACGAGGACTGCAACGAGGCCTACGCAGACAATCCCCTGCGTGCGCAGTACCCCTTGCAGCTGGCGAACGTGCGCACGCGCTTCCGCATTCACAACCAGTTCTGGGATGCGCGGTGGACCCAGCAGTTCTACGAGCCCTACGTCGAGCTGAACCCGACGGATATGCAGGCTCGCGGCCTTGCGGCGGGCGATACGGTGGAGGTGCTGAACGACCGTGGCTCCTTCAAGTGTAAGGTCAAGGGCAACGAGGCCGTGCGCCCCGACTCGGCGCGCATGTACGAGGCGGCCACGTCGGACTACCTGGTCGAGGGCAACTTGCAAAACGTCACGAACGATACGATGATCGAGCGCGGATACGCGCTTATGACCGGGCCGGTCATTCCCTTCTCGGACACGCTCGTCGAGATCAAGAAAGCATAGGTGGTTGCCATGACGAAGCTAGGACTTGCGATCAACCTCGATCGCTGCGTGGGATGCCACACCTGCTCGAACGCCTGCAAGCTGCAGAACAACATCCCGATGGGAATGCTTTGGCTGCGCGTGGTCACCGAGGGTGCTGACGTGATGGACGGTGCCGTGGGCACGTACCCCGACCTGTCGCGTCGCTACGTTCCGGTGGCGTGCCAGCACTGCGAGAACCCCGCGTGCCAGAAGGTGTGCCCGACAGGCGCCACCTACAAGGACGATTTGGGCCGCGTCGAGATCAATTACGACAAGTGCATCGGCTGCCGCATGTGCATGGCCGCCTGCCCCTACGAGGCGCGCGTGTTCAACTGGCAGGATGCCGAGCGCGACCCCGATTTCGACTACGGTGATGCGCGCGTGGTGCGCCGCCCGAAAGGCGTGGCGGAGAAGTGCACGCTGTGCAAGGAGCGCACCGACGAGGGCGAAGACCCCATGTGCGTGAAGGTGTGCCCGGCACGGGCCCGCGTCTTCGGCGACCTTGACGACCCGACGAGCGAGATTGCACATCTGGTTCGCGACAAGCACGCTGGCAACTTGCTGGAAGAGTTCGGCACCCGCCCGCAGCTCTACTACTACGGTTAGGGGACAGACATGGATGCGAAAAAACGTTACGTCACGCCCGTGACCATTGCGTTGGCGGTAGTGGCCCTCGTCGGCGTGGGTGTGTGGATCTATCAGCTTATGGGGGGCCTTGGCGTTACCGGCATGAACAACGGCACGTCGTGGGGCCTCTACATCGCCAGTTTCATGTTCTTCGTGGGCCTGTCGGCCGGTGGCCTGATCGTGGCCTCGTCGGCTTCCATCTTCAACGTGAAGGAGTACAAGAAGGTGGCGCTGCCTGCCGTGTTGGTGTCGACGGTGTGCATCTGCATGGCTGGCATGTTCGTGCTCATCGACCTCGGCGGCATCGGACGGGTGTACCAGCTGCTTTTGAGCCCGAACTTCATGTCGCCGCTTCTCTGGGACGTGTGCGTTATCACGTGCTACCTTGTTATCAACCTGGTCTACCTGTTCTTCATGACCTCAAGCAAGCCCCGCGAGAAGGCGGTCAAGCGCGTGTCCCGTTTCGCCCTACCCATCGCCATCCTCGTGCACTCGGTGACGGCGTGGATCTTCGGCTTGCAGATTGCCAACGAAGGCTGGCATTCGGCCATCATGGCACCGTTGTTCGTGATCTCGGCTATGGATTCCGGTTTGGCGCTGCTGCTTATCTCGCTCGTGGCGCTGCGCCGTGCCGGCTACCTCAAGTTCGAGAAGTCGCTCATGGCCAACCTTGCGGGACTTTTGGTCACCTGCATCGCCATCGACGGCTTCATGGTGGGCTGCGAGGTGCTGACGATGGCCTACCCGCAGGCCGAGCACGGCAACGCCCTGCTCGGGCAGATGTTTGCCGGAGCGACTGCGCCGTTTTTCTGGGGCGAGATCATCCTTGGCGTGGTCATCCCGTTCGCGATCCTCGTGTTCGCCAAGAACCGGCAGAAGACGGGGCTGGTCATGCTCTCCTCTGCCCTGGTTATCGTGGGCGTGTTCTTCAAGCGTATCTGGCTTTTGCTCACCTCGTTCATCTTCCCGGGTATCGAAGGTTCGCCGGGTCTCATCTCGGGTTCCAGCTCGACAGCCCACGCGACGGGCTCGGACGTTTGGACGGCCATCTCGGCTTATGCGCCAACGTGGGTCGAGGTCGTGGTGGTGCTGGGCGTCGTGTCGCTGGGAGCGCTCGCGTTCATCGTGCTGGCGAAGACGTTCCTTGTGGGACGCAAGCCGGAGCCCGATGTCGTGTCGGACGCGGCGACGGGTGCGCAGGCGGCGTAACGGTTCATGCAGCGATCCCGAGTGGCCACAGGGCTGTTCGGGATCGTTTCTTTGAAGGGGGTTTCCATGCAGAAGAACGTTGTGGCGGGTATGCTGGCCGATGTGTACGCGGTGCTGGGCAATGCGCTTTTGACGGTGCCGTCCGACCCTGAGTTGCCCTATCTTGAACCGGCCACCTGGGAGGGCTTTCCCGTCGAGCTGTCGAACGAGGACATTGCCGCGGGGCTGGAGCAAATCGGCCGCTATCTTGCGGCGGTGCAGGGCTTGTGCGACAACGGTCGCGAGAAGACGTCGCTTGAGTTCACGAAGCTGTTCGTGGGCCCTCCGTCTCCGGCGGCGGCTCCCTGGGAGTCGCTGAACCGGGGAGGCGAGGATGCGGTGGGATACGGCAAACCCGCCTTGGAGATGGTGCGGTTGTTGGAAGGCTGCGGGCTTGAGGTGTCCAACGAGAACAACCAGTATCCCGACCATATGGGCATCGAGCTGCTGTTTCTGTCGTACCTGTGCGCGCAGCAGGCGGCGGGTGCCGCCGAGGTAGCGAACGCGGACGTGTGCGCCTTCATGGAGGATCACCCGCTCGGCTGGGTGGCCGCTTTGCGCGGGAGCGTCGAGGAGGCGTACTCGGACGGATTCTATGCGGGCCTTCTGCTGCTGGTCGAAGGCACGTTGCGCTGGCATCGGGACGCGCTGGACGCCGAAAACGCGGCGTAGCGCAGGGGCAAGAACCCGCAGGAGCAAGAACCCGCAGGAGCAGCTACCCGCAGGAGCAGCTACCCGCAGGAGCAGCTACCC
>NZ_JAVWUP010000074.1:0-10668 GCF_036667095.1 Gordonibacter sp.
AGCAGGAGGGCCTGGTTACGGGCTCTTTTGCTGTTCAAAGTGGTGGTAGGCCTGACATGGTGGGTTTGGAAATCAACCCTTGAATGGATCTGGTGTTTCGGCTGGGGATAGCAAGAGGCACGGCGTATCCCCGGGCGTATTTCGTGTATAATACTAGACGAGCCGGAAGGAGCGTTAACTCCCACCGGCTCTAAAAATCGCTTCGGCGGTTTGGGTTTCTTGTTAGCGCTCCGACCCCTTGCGGGATCGGAGCGCCTCCTTTATCACCAGAAAAAGCTCGATGACGCGAGATACCAGCTCCAAAAGTACCGCAGCGAGCACAAGCAACTCCAAAACGGGCATAGACTTCACCTCCGTTCATCTAGAATAATGAGAGGGAGAGGTACCATGCCACCTTACGATTTCTGATGCTTACGATAGCGTAGGGTGTGCAGTCAAGACTATACCTACGCGACCGTATTTCCACCGTTGGAAAAAGGGCTGCTTTCATGCGAAAGTTTAGCAAAAATCAAGCCCTATTCCAGCGGAAGAGGGAAGGAGCGGGGAGGCTCCGATCGGCTCCGATCGGCCAAGACGCACTCGTCGATTTATAGGGGTAGGTAGAATGCGGCACCCGTCTTTACGATGCGGGGAAGGAGCCCTTGCTGCCGTGGCAGTTCATGCCGATGGCGCGGATGGTGCAGTAGTCGCGGTGCTTGCAGCGCCCGCAGGCGCGACGTCGGCCCTTTTGAGACGGGTCGTAGAGGCCGACGACGCTCATCGTGCTATAGGGTGGGTCGAGCGCCCCGTCGACATTGAGCTTTAGTCCCAAACGCTTCTCGGATTGCGTGTAGAACACCAGCTGCGAGCGCGAGTCGAGCGGAAAGTCGCCATCGCCGGGGCGCAGGCGGTCGTCGGTGTAGAGTCCTTCGTCTGCAGCGGCGGCGATGATGGAGGCATTCACGCGATCGGCGGCGCACTCTACCAGCGCCCGCGCGCAGGCACGTGCGAGAGCGCGGTCGAGGTCGTCTGGCGCGGCGGGCAGGGCGGCGGGGCTCTCAGGGCCGATGGTCGCAGCCAAGAGCGCACAGTGGACGCTGCGGCGCAGGCGGTCGTAGACGCTCTTACCGCGAAATATCATCATAGTGCCTACCAGCTTGATGGCTGGCTCGGTGTACTTGGGCGGTTGCGTGCAGATAGTCGGGTTGAATATTTTGAATACGCCGCGGGTCTCGTAGGAGGCAAGGCAGGCGGCGATGGCGGCATCGAGGCGCTGTCTTGCGCCGGCATTGAGTTCGATCTCTTCTGCAAGTTCGGGCTCGGCAGCATCGTTCTTGCCGACGGAGCCTTGGTTGTCAGGCTCGCTGGTGCCGCTTCCTGTTGTTTCATTGCGTGCGGCAAGGTCGGCGGCGCCTTCGATGCCGGGGCTGTCTGTGCCGTGCGCTGCGACGGCTTCGGGATTGACGCCCAGTGCGACCAGCTTGTCCGCTTCAAGCTGGCGGAGTATGTCCCGATACGGCAACGTGTCAACGGCGCAGGGAACTTCGATAATCTGGCGTAGGGGGCCGGCCATGGCTGCTCCTTCGATGCGGCCGCGTGCGGCCGAGGTTTTGCTTGCGGGGACGATGCTTTCGGGTGATGCTGCCTCTTATGATGATCATAGAACACCCAGGGGCTTCGTTAACCGGCCATTTTATCGTTGCTGTGCGGTTTTGGGAGTTAGTGAAACTTTGCCAATGAGCTTCGCCGAATAGGCGAACCAGGATGATCGCCTATCTGTTCTGCCGATCCACGTTCGAGAGGGCAGCTGCTTTCGAGAAGGTCGAACTGTCGGTACGGGACATCGTCGCGCTGTTGTCCGACGCATACGGGTTGACGCGGTGATACCATACGAGAAAACCCTTTCCGGTATACGGATACGGGATGCAAAGCAGCCTCTTCCGAGGCAGCAGGGCGAGGAGGGATGCTTTATGGGAGCTTGGAGGTCGGGTGAGATGCTCGAAGTGCCGATGGACGAGGCCCTGGCCCGCACGCATGAAGCCTATCGTGCAGGAGGGGCCGTTCCTGCGGTTCCGCGTCTTGCTGCGACCGTGATGCTGGTGCGCCGCCCGTGCGAGGTGTTCATGCTGCGCCGTGCCTCGACTATGGCATTCGTGCCGGAGGCGGTGGTATTTCCCGGCGGTAGCGTCGATCCGCGCGATGCGGACGAGCGGCTGCCGTGGACAGGGCCTCAGCCGAGCGTGTGGGCGCAGCGCATGGGCACGGATGCGCAGACCGCGCAGCTGGTGGTGACGGCTGCCGCACGCGAGGTGTTCGAAGAGTGTGGCGTGCTGTTGGCGGGTGAGGACAACCGCTGCGCCCTGGCCGACGTGTCGGGCCCGATGTGGGCCGAGGAGCGTCAGTGCCTGGTCGAGCACCGCACCTCGCTCGCCGAGGTGCTGGCGCGCCACGGGCTGGTCCTGCGCACCGACCTGCTAGGGTTGCGCTCGCATTGGCTGACACCCGAGTTCGAGCCGCGTCGCTACGATACGTATTTCTTTGCAGCCTGCCTGCCTGCAGGCCAGATGCCCGACAGCTGCACGACCGAGGCGAACGGGGCGGGATGGGCCGACCCGCGCCAGATGTTGGAGCGCGGTGCCGAGGGGGCGCTGCGGCTGGTTCCCCCGACGTCCTACAACCTTGCGCACTTGGCAAGCTCATCGAGCTTGGATGCGTTCGTGCAAGGCGTTGGCCGGGCGCAGCGCATCATGTTGGAGCCGCTGGTGCGGGAGGTGCTCTCATGTCTGCTCCCTTAGCGGACGGTGCCTTCGAAAAGCAGGATCGGGCCGTATTGGGCGAAGGGCTTTGCCCCGCAACTGTTGCTGGCGGGTCCTGCTGTCTGCCGAAGGGGGAGCACGTCGGTGCCGAGGCGGCCCGCATTGCATCCGTTGCGGACAAGGCTACTGCCCGCGCTCCTTGGGCTGGCGGGCGCATCTCGCCGCATGCGCGTTGCGTACGGGCGCATAACCCGTCTCCGCTTACCTATTGGGGCACCAACACCTGGATACTCTCCGAACCGGGGCTGCCGGACTGCGTCGTGGTCGACCCGGGGCCGCTGGAACGCGATCACCTGGATGCCGTGTACGCGGCGTGCCAGGCTGACGGCCTGCGGGTCGCAGCTGTTGTGTTGACGCACGATCACGTCGACCATGCGGAGGGTGCTGAGGCGTTCGCTTCCCGTGTCGGGGTTCCCGTCGTGGGGCGACGGGCGGGAACGCTTCCTGACGGGCCGCTTGTGTTCGGAGCGCGGGGGCCGTGTCTCGAGGTGGTCTCGCTTCCAGGGCATTCCCGTGATTCGGTGGGTCTGGTGTTTCCAAAGGATGAGTCGGTGGTAACGGGCGATTTCATCTTTCAGCAAAGTTCCACGCTCATCTGCTGGCCCGATGGCGACCTGGCGCAGTACCTGGAGGGGCTGGGGTTCTTGCGCGACCTGGTGCGCACGCGTGGTATCCGCCGGCTGCTTACGGCCCATGGTCTGCCGATCGACGACCCCGTGGGCGCTGTCGATCGGCAGACGGCCCATCGGCGGGCTCGTCTCGAACAGGTGCGCGCCGTTATCGATGGCGGCGTAGGTTGCGATGTCGATCGCATTTTGGAGGGCGTGTACGATGATGTGGACAAGCGCCTGAGTCCGGCAGCCCGCGTGAACGTTCAGGCCCAATTAGCGTACCTTGAAGAGGAGGGCGGGCTGGGAAGCTGACCGTCGGCCATCTTGTTTGGGAGAAGGGCTGCAACAACGGCTCCGAAGCCGGGGGGGGGGCTACCCGATTCGACCAAGGGGCAGCCGTTGTGGCTGTCCCTTGGTTCTTTTCATGCCTATGCGGTTCGCCGGGTGCCTTTGCGGCCCTTTCTCGATTATGTAGTGGTTTCTCGATGAGCCTTCATGCGCTCGGTCAACTCGGCGGCGAGCAGGTGGCGCTTGATCTTGCCGGTAGCCGTCTTGGGTATCTCGTCGATGTACTCGATGCGCTCGGACCAGAGGCGCTTGGCTACGTGGATGCTCTCTAGATAAGCGGTTACGTCGGCGAGCGTCGGACGGGTGTCGCCCGTAGCGACAGCAAACGTGCAGATGCGCTCGCCTAAGCGGTCGTCAGGCATGCCGAGGGTGGCATGGTCGCCCAGCCCGGGGCATTCCATGAGGTTCTCGTCGATCTCGCTGGCGCAGATGTTCTCGCCGCCGCGGATGATGATCTCCTTCTTGCGACCGTTGATGCGGATATGGCCCTCGTCGTCCTGGTAGCACAAGTCGCCGCTGTAGAACCAGCCCTCGTCGTCGAGGGCGCGGTCGGTGCGCTCGCGGTCGTTCAGGTAGCCTACGAACTGGTGCGGCCCACGGGATATCTCCTCGCCCTGGGTGCCGTTCGGCACAGGAGCGTGGTTCTCATCCACGACCCGCACCTCGATGCCGGGGCAGGGGATGCCCGACCAGGTGCCGTTCCATTCTAGGCAATGCGCCGGCGGCACGAACAGGTGGGGGCAACTCTCGGTCGAGCCGTAGCATTCGCACAGCAGGATGCCGTGGCTGTGAGCGCATTGTACCAGCGTGCCGGGCACGGGTGCGCCTCCGCAGACGAACAGCGAGAGCGTGGCGAAGGTATCGAGCTTCTCGTCGGTGAGATATTTCAGGATGTCGTAGATGAACGGGGTGGCGCCCATCGACCAGGTAGCACCCTCGCGATTGCACAGCTCGAAGGCCTCCTTGGCGTTGAACTGCTGCTGGAGTACCGTGCGGCCTCCGAGCAGCATGGGGGAGATCAGGCCGTGATAGAAACCGGTCGCATGGTTCAAGGGCGACGGCATGAACATGACGTCTTCGCCGGTCCGTTCGAGCCCCTGGGTGAACGAGCGCTCCGAGAACAGGATGTTGTTGTGGGTGAACAGCACGGACTTCTGTCGACCGGTCGTGCCCGACGTGGACAGGATGCACGCCACGTCGTCGGACGTGATGGACGGTCGCGTGACGAGCGGTTGGTAGGTGGAGACGATATGGCTCAGCGTCGGTAGACCCTTGGTGGATGCACCCTCCTTGTCGATGACGGCGAGGGGCCCGAGTGTGGGGACGCGGTCCCGTACCGACAGCGCCTGCTCTTCGAAGTCGCAGGCATGGAACGTGGTGGGGCAGATGAAGGCCCGAGTGCCTACCTTGTTCATGTTGTAGACGAGATCCTCGTCGTTGAAGTTCTTGGGGACGGGGTGCATGACGGCCCCTACCTTCAGGCATGCTACGTACACGATGCAGAATTCTGCCCAGTTCGGCAGTTGGAACGTCACCACGTCACCTGCCTCCACGCCCTCGCTGGCCAGCCAAGCGGCCAAGCGGCCCGCGCGGTCGTCTACGTCTCCGTAGGTGTACGACGTCGCCTGGTCGTCCGTGACGTACGTTCGCTCGGGATAGCTCGCTGCCCGCTCAGCCCAAACATCCCCCAACGTTTGGCTCGTCCAGTACCCTTGATCATAATAGAGCTGCTTGCACTCACCGTTAATCTTTAGGTCGGTAATCATCGCCCCTGAATCCTCTCTAGATTCCCGTTCGCCGAGCCACCCGCGTGCGGGCGGATGAAAAAGCGAATGCTGGTGTTGGATTGATGCGCGGATGGCATCGCTTGCGACAGACGGTTGTAGTACGGTGCTTTCTCCCCTCGTTTGCTCGAAAGATGGATCGGGCACGCTCTTTTTCGCCGACGCTGATTCCCCAAGCGCTGGCTTCCTTGATTACCAGTCTATTCATTGTAGGTTCTCGGTTAATGGTCGAGTTGGCCGATTTGTGGGTTCATCTATAGATTCTGTCTATGAGTCCGGAGGTTTGGCCTCAGTGTTGCCTATAATGCCTGATGAAAAAATACCAGATGACTCATTTGGATAGCGTTGTCTTACGGTGCACAGCACGGGCGAGGGTGCGTCGATAGACGGCTCGTTCCGTTGCTTTTGTCCGCTGGAATCCAGCACAGCGCTTTTGATGTCATGAGCATCCTCTTTGATGGACAATATTTCTCTATTAATGGTTAGAGCCGTAGAATAAGAAACACAAACGATATATTGTCCGTGGATTTATCCCTTTGATTCCCTGACTATAGGATATGACCTCGGAGCAAGGTCGCAATTCAATGGATTAAAACGAGATTGTGATGAAACAGGGAAAGGGGTAGTGTCCATGAGCGTGTACCAGGAAAATTACCATCTGCCGGAGTTTACCTATGATTACGAGAAACTCATCATCGACCGCCGTGGCCCGGTGTACGTATGCAGCTTCAACGACGCTGCGAACCTGAATGCCATGTCTTACGCCCAGATGGCGGAGTTCAATGACTTCCTCATCAAGGTGCGCTTGGACAAGGACTGCCGTGCCATCGTGCTAACAGGTGAGGGCAAGTCGTTCTGCGCCGGCTTCAACTTGAACGACCTCGCGCTCGAGCCGCCTGAGGATATGGGCCGCATCCAGCGCGACTTCTACGTCATGCAGCGCATGTGCTCCGACCAGATCATCAACATGCGTCGCTGCGAGCAGCCCATCATCGGCGCGCTCAAGGGCTATGCCGTGGGCGGCGGCCTGTCCATCTCTTGCGCTTGCGACATGCGTATTTTGGGCGAGAGCTTCAAGATGAATGCCGGCTACCTGTCCATCGGCTACACCGGCACCGACATGGGTGGCGCGTTCTTCCTGCCCAAGATCGTGGGCTACGCCCGTGCTTGCGAGATCCTCATGAACCCTAATCGTTTCGGTGCCGAGAAACTCTACGACTGGGGCTTTGCCAACAAGGTCGTCGCCGACGACGACGTGGTGGAGGAGGCTGTGGCCTTCGCACAGCAGATGTGTGACGCTACCGCTCCGTTCGGCCTGCGCCTGACGAAAGAATGCCTGCAGGCATCTCTCGATGGCACCAGCTTCGAGAACGTCATCAAGATGGAGAACCGCAACCAGGTGCTCGCCTCCAATACGACCGACGGCCAGATGGGCGTCGGCAAGATGAACCCGAAGAACAAGCAGGATGTGAAGGACAACCCCGAGAAGTATAAGTTTCACAACCTGTAAGGCGCCTCTTCCGCAGTGCGTGCGGAGCATCGACGCCTCTGAGCGCCTCCGGCTTTTGTGTCGGAGGCGCTTTGTGCTTTCCGGATTCGATTCGGTCTTTGTGGGGATGAGGGCCGATACATCGCTGCTACGTGCCTCGTGGGGCACGTAGCATTTCTCAACGAGAGGGGGACGGCCATGCACATACTTGCCATCAACGGAAGCCATCGAGCAGGTAAAGGAACGGCGGCACTGCTGCAGGCGGCGCTTGAGCAGGCGGCTGCCTGCGGAGCCGAGACGGAGCTCGTGGAGCTCGCTCGCCTCGATATCGGCTACTGTGCCGGCTGCAATGCCTGCTTGGCGAAGCCTGCCTGCACGCTTTCAGACGATATGGACGGGCTTGTGGAGAAGATGCGCGTGGCAGACGGCATCATCCTGGGTTCGCCCGACTACTTCGCCAACGTGTCGGCCCGCATGAAGACGTTCATCGACCGCACGCGTCCGCTGCACATGGCGGAAAACGTCCTGAAAGGCAAAGTGGGCGGCATGGTGTCCACGTCGGGACTCGATAACTGCGGTGCCGAGGAGACGATGGGCGTCATGGATCGTTTCTTCGCAGTGCACGGGATGCTGGTGGTGCATCCGCGCCCCGCAGGTCCGGTGCTTGCCAACGGTGCAACGGGCTCCCAATTCGCCGGCTTCGACGAGCGCGGGCGCGTGCAGTGGCGCCGCGTCGAGGATGATGCAACGGCTTTTGCCTTCGCCTGCCAGCTTGGGACCGACATGGTTGCTCTTATCCAGCGCTTGGCGTAAAGGAGCGCGTCTGCGTCGCATGTCTTCGGAAGCTTATGTCGCTGGAGGCATGTCGCGGTTTTGCCGATAAAATGGCGGCCAACGACCGCTTTGGCAACCCTTTTTCAATAAGGTTCCGAGAGAGGCTTCTGTGAACTGGGGTTTTGATGGGAGAGATGCCGACAGCTGGTCAATATCTTGCCAAAGCGGTCGTTGGCCGCCATTATCCTGCTGCGCTTGTATAAGCGAAGGACCGGAAGCTGATCGGCTACCGGTCCTTCGGGGGATTACGGTGTTGCAAAATTTCGGAGTGCCAGGTGACTTACCAGTTGCAGGGGGTTTCTCCGGCAATCTGGCGTTCGGACTTGAAGATGGTGTCTGGCACTTCGGTGCCGTGCCAGCACTTGATGGCGTCCTTCTCCTCCATGGCGGCGATCTCCTCGGCGCTGTAGCCCATCTTGGTCAGGAACTCGACCGTGTGGTAGCCGGTGGGCTTGGACAGGATGATCGGCGGGTCGCCGTAGTCGTCGAAGCGCAGCGGCGACATGGGGATGGCCTTCTTGCCGAACGATTCGTACTCGACCCAGCGCAGCGAGTCGTTCGCGTAGGCTTCCTCGTCCTTCAGGATGTCGGTGTAGCGGAAGCACTTCTGGTGAGGCACCTCGTGCTCGCGCAGGATCTCGTCCCACTCCTCGAACGTCTTGGTGGCAAACGATGCTTCCAGCCAGCTGATAACCTCAGGCTGCTTTTGGGAGATCTTGAGAGCGGGCAGGTTGCAGGTATCGGCTTGGTCCTTGTGCTCGCTGTTGTCGGTGATCTCCATCATCATGTTGTAGTACTTGTCGTACTGCGGCATGCAGATGAGCATCCACTTGTCGTCGGAGGTTTTATAGGTGTTGTTGAAGGGGTTCGGAACGGCCTTGCGCGACTTGGGATAGGGTGCGCCGAACTGCGTGGCCATGACGCCGATGTTGCCGCCCCAGATAGCTGCGCCGTACAAGTTGCAGGTGACCTTATCGCCCTTGCCGGTACGCGTGCGGTTGAACAGTGCTGCCAAGATGCCGCCGGACAGGATGGAGGCCGCGTTGTAGTCGCCGAAGGCTTGCGGCGGAATAGCAGGAGATTGGCCGTCCTCGCGGAACACGTTCGCCACGCCGCCGCGTGCTGCCCAGCACACCGCGTCGAAACCGGGGGTGTCGCGCTCGGGGCCGAACTCGCCGTAGCCGCGCATCTGTGCCCAGATGAGGTTGGGGTACTTCGCCTTGAGCGTTGCGTAGTCCAAGCCAAGCTTCACCAGGGCCTTGTCGCGTAGGTTGTTCACGAACACATCGGCTTTTGCCAGCAGTTCCTGCATGACATGCGCGCCCTCTTCGGTCTTGAGGTTCAGCGAAAGCCAGTTCTTGTTCGTATTGTTCAGGTCGATGGTCGGATCTTCCCGATCCGTCTGCTCACAGCCGAAGCCGGGACCCTGAGTGCGTTGGGCGTCGCCATGGAGTGGCTCGACCTTGATGATCTCTGCGCCCATCTCCGACAAAACGCGTACGGTCGCAGGTGCTGCCACCCATTCGCACAGCTCGACGACTTTGACGCCGTTTAGAGGACCATACCCGTTCAGTTTCTCTGTCACTGACATACGACGGTTCTCCTTCCTTTGATGAATCGTTGATTTTCGTCCTGTCGATATACTCACATGTCCTATGTTTTGTTGCTATGGACAATTATATTTAATTGATGGTCGAACATAAAATCGATAAGATGAATGCGTTTACCTCACACGTTGGGATATTTGTTGGCCAACATGCGAGGGCTTGGGGTGTAAAAGTGCTTTTCCGTCCGAAGTGGATGGTTGAATTTGCCAAATTGAGGGTAATATCGGCTGGTAGGCTCAGTATACTGGTAGAAGTACCGAGCTTGGCGTGTTGCCTCCTGAACCGCGGGGGAGCGCCTGCAAAAGGCATCCGCTTTCGGCGGCGTGCTTCTATGGGAAGAAGGTTAGACGTGGATTTCGAATTGACCGACAGCCAGCGCAGGCTCGTGGAGGCGTTCCGCGCCTTCGGCGAGGAGACGTTCACCTCGGCTCATGTTCACCAATGGAGGCGGGATCAAGGGTTGCCCGACGAAGTGGCCAAAGGGTTCGTGGACCTGTACTTCGGGTTGGAGGACCTGCACGATGGCGACCAGGGCAGCTCGTTTAGCCTCGGTTCGCAGGCGCTTATCATCGAGGAGCTCTCCCGGTGCGCCGGCGCTACGCTTCCTTTCCAAAACGATCTGTTCAACCTGGCTATCATGAACGAATTCGCTGCCGAGGGCGAGTTTGCGGCCGTCATCGACGAGTACCGCTCGACGGGTCGCTTGGCATTCGCGCTGGCTATCTCCGAGCCCGAAGCTGGCTCCGATTCCTTGAACATGCAGACGTACACCCGCACGGTGGACGGCCGCCTTATTTTGAACGGCAGTAAGACGTTCGTGAACAACGGGGAGTACGCGCCTTATATAATGGTGGCGGCCATCGATCGCGACGAAGAGGAGCCGGGCAAGTATCCACCCATGACGTTCTGGTTCGTTCCACGCGACCTGAAGGGCATCACCGCCTACCCCATCAACAAGATCGGGCAGTCCATGTTGCCCTTTGCGCAGCTGGTATTCGAGAACGTGGAGCTTTCTCCCGAATACCGTATGAAAGGGCGCCAGGCCGGCTTCCGCCAGCTGTTCCGTTTGCTGGAGTTCGGCCGCACGTTTACGTGCGCCTCGTCGTTGGGCATGGCGCGTGCCGCCATGGAGGATGCCGTGGCGCATGCACGTGCTCGTAAGGCATTCGGTGTGCAGATCGGGCGCTTCCAGCAAGTCGA
>NZ_JAVWUP010000074.1:10678-12505 GCF_036667095.1 Gordonibacter sp.
GCTCGTAGATATGGAAGTGAGCATCTGCAACATGCGCTCTATGCTCTACCGCGCGGCTCGCTCGGTAGACCAGGGCCTGGATGACGAGCGCCTGTCCGTGGCGCTGATGAAGCGCTACGTCCCCAATGCTGCTACCGAAGTCGCCAGCGATGCCATGCAGATACTGGGCGGCATGGGCTATACCGAGCATGCGCGGGTGAGCCAGTTGTGGCAGGATTGCCGTGGCAACCAGATCGCCGAGGGCACCGATCAGATCATGGTGCATATCGCGGCCCCGCTCATCCTGGACAAATACTGATACGCTCGTTTCCGGCTGCGCTCTGCGTCGCCGCGGGGCCGAAACGCCGAAGCCGTTTTGCCGACAGGGTTGACGCGGCCAGGTCGCGGCGCGCCTCTTTCTTGCAGAAACATCGAAACGCCCGCCGCATCTCGCTGCGGGCGTTTTCTAATGTCGTGCGCCCGGCATGGGCGATAACTTGGCGGTGAAAGTCCGCTGTGGGCTTGGTAGTGGGAACCACTAGCTAAGGACAAGGGCGTTGTTGTGAGGCAGGGTCTGAAGGAAGTCCGGATGCAAAACTCCGAGCTGAC
This sequence comes from Gordonibacter sp., assembly GCF_036667095.1. NCBI lineage: Bacteria > Bacillati > Actinomycetota > Coriobacteriia > Eggerthellales > Eggerthellaceae > Gordonibacter > Gordonibacter sp. The sequence goes on from NZ_JAVWUP010000074.1 coordinate 11,267, forward strand.
GAACAGAAACCGCATGGTAGGCGGGAGACGGGCGGATGAGCCAGCGACGTACGGCAAAGTCCAACACTACCCGAACCCTATCCCGTAGATGCGGCGGCTACATGGAGTGAAGGTTATCGTTCTTACCCGGGGAGGTCTTGCGAGGGCTTTGGCATAGGAGGTGGATAGCATCTAGGAGCAACTGATGCGGTGACGCACCAGTGAATCGCAAGAAGTCAGCAGAGGGCATAGTAGCGAGTAAGTCTACAGCTCGTGAAGGCCTGAACGTTTATCGATATGTTTACGAATAGGAGGTGAATGCGTACATGAGAGAACAGGAAATGAGGAGACGTAGAGCCCTTAGCCTGATGGGGGAAGATAGGGTGGAGCCTGAAGGTAGCCCAAGGTTGTTCGGTGCGCACGTCGCCGAAACGGACAGACATAACAGCATGTCTTTATGTGATGAGGTGTTCTCGAAAGAGAACATCGAGCGTGCCATTTACTTGGTGCAAAAGAATAAAGGAGCACCGGGCATTGATGGCATGACAGTCTATGAGTTGGAGAGGTGGTGGACGGACAAGGGGACAGACGAAGAGCGCTACATTCGTGCCCTTCACTATCGACCAAAACCCGTACGTTCAGTAGATATCCCAAAGCCCAACGGAGGAACAAGAACACTTGGCATTCCTTGCGTATGCGATCGCATGATTCAGCAAGCGGTATTGCAGGTGATACAACCTATCTTAGACCCAACGTTTTCTGAACACTCATTTGGATTTCGGCCGGGTAGAAGTGCGCACATGGCAATTGAGTGCGCAAGAAGGTACTACGACGAGGGCTATACCACCGTTGTTGACATCGATCTTAAGTCCTACTTCGATACGGTGAATCACGATATCCTCATGCGCTTGCTTGAGGAAAAAGGTATCAAAGATAAGGTCGTCTTACACATTATTCGCAGAAGCCTGATAGCGGGCATCATGGATGGTGGAGTGGTAAGCCAACGTACAGAGGGAACCCCACAGGGAGGACCACTATCACCGCTTCTGTCAAACATCTATTTAGATGTTTTCGACAAAGAACTAGAGCGGCGAGGGCTTGGATTTGTGCGCTATGCCGATGACGTGAACATCTACGTCAAAAGCCGCCGCGCCGGATATAGGGTGATGGACTCAGCAACAAAGTTTCTAGAAACCAAACTTCGACTCACGGTTAATCCAGAGAAAAGCGAGGTGGGCAGCCCGACAAAACTCAAATTTC
>NZ_JAVWUP010000075.1:0-2693 GCF_036667095.1 Gordonibacter sp.
GAAATCTTAGGCATCGCGTCACCCATAGCCACGACCCCGGCGGCCGTTGCCGTGACAGCTGCTGCAAGTACCGTCATGCCGCCAGAGAGCAGGGCAACTCCTGCCGCGAGCAGCGTTACCGCGGCTGCGGCCACGACAACCCCTGCGCCAAACACTAGCGCCCCTGCCCCTGCTACCAGAGTGCCCGCGCCGAATACTAGTGCCCCCGCACCCGCGAGGAGCAGAGCGGGGGCTAGCAGCATAACCGCGGCGGACAGCATCATAATCCCGCCAGCCGCAGCCATACCAGTTGCCGCGATTATAGGCATCTGAGCCGCCGCAATTGCCAGCCCGACAGACAGCACAAGCACGCCCGCAGCAAGCAGTGCGACCCCTGCGGCGAGCACCAACACAGCAGCGCCAAGCAGCATCCCTCCTGCGGCCGCAACAACAAGCCCCGCTCCGAGCACGAGCATACCCGCTCCGACAAGCAGCGCGGCGGGAGCCAGGGCGAGCATTGACAGCGACAGCGCGGCGATGTTCAGCGCCGCAGACACCCCGTATTCCGAGATGGTCGGCAGCTGCGTTGCTAACAAGGCAAGCCCACCACAGGCGAGCGCCACACCAAGACCGACCAGCGCGATGGCGCCGCCGAAAGCGACAAACCCTACAGCCCCTGCCGTTAGCGCCGGTCCAAGGACGGCGGCACCAAGCGCCAGCAGCGCGATAGACGCTACCAGCCCAACCATGACCGCGATAGCGAGAGGCCCGGCAGCCGCGAGCTGCACAGCCGACATCGCAAGCAGCGCCAACCCACCGCAGGCGAGCGCAATTCCGCCGCCAAGAGCAATCATCGCGACAGCCGAGGCTAGGATGTTCTTCGCGCTCGCACCGGCGGCAGACCCCGCCGCGCGTTCTCCGACGGCGGTAGCCATAAGGCCAGCGCCTGCCGACACTCCGCGCCCAGCAAGAGATGCCACGCTCGACGCGATGCCGGATAATCCCTTGGCCGTTTTAGCCGCGCTCGAGGCAATCTTCGCCACGGCAAAGGCCGTACCTATACCGGCAACCGCGCCGATGACCGCTTGGGCTTCGGGCGGAAGCGCGCCGAACGCGCCAGTTAGTGCCTCTATGGGGCTTGCGCCGTCCGTTATCGCCTGGGCAAAAACTCCGACCACGTCGTTTGCAACCTCAAACGCGGGCGTTAGGCTGTCGTTGAGCGCGTTAACGCCCGCCGTAATGGCTGGCTGCGCGGTCTGCAGCAGCTCGGACAGCCCGCCAACAACGGTCGCTTGGAGGTTGCCAAACGCACCTTCGAAGGTTGCCGTCGATGTCGCCGCTTCCTGCGCCGCGTCGGTCATGCCCAAGTCCATCATCGCCTGATTAAACTCTTCAGCGGTAATCTGGCCTTTTTCCATCGCCTCACGAAAGTTCCCCGTGTAGGCTCCGTTTTTAAGCATCGCATCTTGGAGTTTGCCCGATGCGCCGGGGATGGCGTTCGCGAGCTGGTTCCAGTTTTCGGTCGTGAGCTTGCCCGCCCCCGCGGTTTGCGTGAGCACCATACCAACGGCGCGGAAGGTGTCAGCGTTGCCACCCGACACGGCGTTTAGGTTTCCCGCGGCCTCTGCGAGCCTGTCATAATTGGGTACCGCGTTAGCCGCGAGCTGGGCTGTTACATTCTGAACGTCGTTCAGGTCGTATACGGTCTTGTCGGCGTAACTCTTAGTCGACGCGACAAGTGCGTCGATTTGTGACGTATCAAGACCCGCAAATCCCAGTGTCTGCTTAAATTTCACAACACTATCCGCCGCCCGGCCTGCTTCGGCAACAACGCTGCCGAACCCAACAGCAGCGAGCACCCCGCCCGCCGCCCCGACGACACCCTTAAGCGTAGACCCTATGGACGACGTCGCACCCTTAAGACCAGACGACACGCCAGAGCCGAGCGCCTTCCCGCCTTTTTTACCCGCCTCGTCGTAGTCGGCACCGGCTACCTCTTTTTCAATGCGCCCGCGCATGTTGTCAAACTTCGGCAGCAGCGTTACATACGCACTTGCTAGTTCCAGTCCCGCCACACTACACCCCCTCGATGTTAAGTTTTCTCGCGATGTCGGCCATATCCGTCCGCTCAAGTTTCTTACGTAAAGCGGCTTCCTCGGCTGGCGTTGGGCACGGCTTTGGCCTATTGATCCCGCGCGCTGCGTCTTTTGTTCGCTGCCAGGCCACGTGGCGCAGCAGGTACTCTATTTTGTTGAGCATATAGTCTGACTCCGCCCACGCACACGCTGGCGCATAGGCGCGTACAAGCCTGCTCTCGCGGGGGAGCTGCGCGCATAACGCAGCGGCGTGCTCATGGGTATACTCAACGCCCATCGAGTCGATATTAAGGTTGTAGAACTGTTGTAGGTCTGCTCGCAGTTCGTCTGGATACGTGACCTCTGCGTACGCGAGCTCTAGGAGTTTTTTGCCCCCACCGCCTGCACGGCGGCGGTGTACAGACCGCCCATGTCGGCCACTTCGCCGCCAAGCATATCAACGTACTCTTCGTCGCGTCCCATGAAAATATCCGAGAGCGTCGTAAAATAGCCTACCGGGTCTGTTTCGACCAGGGACATGCGCTTAATGGCGGCGTAATTTCGGATCACGTTTGCGTCGGCTAAAAACTTCATGCCCCTGAATTCAAATTCGATAACGTCCGTTTGCTTTTCTGCCAT
>NZ_JAVWUP010000075.1:2793-12468 GCF_036667095.1 Gordonibacter sp.
TCGGTTTCCGCGCCCTTAATGTGGACGGTAATCATCCCGTTTGCGTCTGTTACGTTTTGCTCGCCGTACAAGATTCCCTGCGTAAGCGCCTTTACTTCCGCAAGGACGGTCGTGAACTGTTCACTATTGGATGACTTGGCGACATGCATCGTTTCGCCATTCAGGTCCTTTAACTCTTCGGTGTCTGACTCAGTGGCAAAGGACACGCCGTCCTCACTAATAAAGCCGCAGCACTTAAACGCCGCGTCGAGCGGAGCTGTAAAGTCGACCGGCTTGATGCTTCCCAGCGGCGCGCGGAAAAGGTACCCGCCCGCTACGCCTTTGCCGGAGCTGACGTTGTCGTCATTGTTTTTGTTGTAGTCTTTTACCACGTTTATCTCCTTAAAGATTAAAACCCGCTTCGGCGGGTTAGTCGTTTACGGTTATATCAACCAGCAGGCACCATCTAGGGGTGCCGCTGTCCATATCGCGGTCGCGGTATTCCGATGCGATGTGTACGCCGGTTATGTTGCTCACGTCGGTTAGGCTGCGTACGGCTGTCTTGACCCGATCAGCAATCGCCGCCGCCGTTTTGCGCGATGGTGCCCAACACTGGACTAGCAGACTTTTACTTCCTATACCGTACACACTCGACGTTCCGCCCGTTTGCTCTACTGTTACAAATTCCGCGGGGCGGTCATGTGGTACGTCGTAGTGCGCTGGCACCGTGAGCCTACTCGCAAGATGGACACACAAAGCTTTTTCCACGTCCATAGCTACCTCCCCGCGTCAAGGCTTTTTAAGAGCACCGCGTTTTTGTTGGATGCTGCCTTGCCGTGTGGCGTGGCAGCGAAGGCGCGCGCTTTTACCGATACGTGACCCGTGTGGGCTCTCGCCATAAACGGGTCAAGCGACATGGTATCCGGAGACGTTTTCGCGCAAGCGGATGCCGCGATTGCTTGTGCGCGAGATAGCAAATCTGCCTTGACGCCGCCTGATTTAAGCACCGATTTACAACCCGAGCTAGACATTTTTACCTCGACCTTACCCATTGCAAGCCTCCACTTCCGCGCGCATCCACCAAGCGGTTGGGCAATTATCGCGGCACGGGCGAGGGTCGCCTATCACGGCGTACTCGCCCACCTCGCCACTGATCACAACTCGACAACCACGCAGCGCGCCCGCATAAGTGCACGGGAAGGCTAGCGTAAACGCCACCATCGTCCCGCTCGGGCGCGACACGCCCGCAATGTCATGGGTGGCGCCGGGAACAACAAGCACGTTGTCCACGACCTCTTCCGCCCACGTCTCGATTGGATTGCGGTCGTCGTCGTAGTGTGTCGTTGACCGCCGGACGGTCACCCGCTTACCCCGAAACATCAGCACCTCCATATGGCCACACTGCCACTATCTTTTGCCCGCCGATGCCTAGTAAGCGACGCTCGGATTTTGACATATACACCTCACCATAGGGGTTTCCCAGCGTGTAGGTGGCAGAGAGCCCTATGGCTCCCTGGCTAATCTGCGTTGCCCCCGCTGGCACGTCCGACGATACCGATGATACCGCCCTGTTAGCCATAGACCGGCACGCCTGCATGAGCTTTTCGGCATAGTCCGGCGTTGGGCTAACGTAGGGGATGCCCGCGCGGTCAAGCGCTGCCGCTATCTCGCGCGTTGCGTCCTTTAGGACCTCTTCGAGCAGGTAAACATCGGGCGGTGTGCCGTAGCGAGCCTCGTATTGTGCGGTTGTCGCAAACGGCTGCATGGGCTACACCGCCGCCAAGATACCCGCAGAAGTAAGACTATCGATAAGCGCGTCAAACTCTGCCTTGGTCGGTGATGCTCCTGCCGCCTTGGCGACCTTTGCCGCCTTTGCGGGGTTAATCACGTCAACCGGCATACCATCCCAGCCGACAAACACAACATCGGTCGGGATAATAGACGCCGATACCGTTGCATCCGCTGCCGCAACAGCCCGTGCAACTACGGGGATACTAGTACCCATGACTACACCGCCTTAAGGACTGCAAAAGCGTTGTAGTCAAGCACCGTCCAGGAATATACGATTTCCGTGCGGTATGCCACCTGGTTATAACGCTTGAGGTCGCCCAAGCCATCGGGATCGCCCTGCGTGATGACCTCCATACCGAGGTCGCGCACAACGCCCCACTTAATGTTGGAAAAATCGCCAAGGATGCCGAGAACCTTTGTCGGCGAGGTTGCCAGGCGCCCATTAACCGTGCCCGAAACCGCAGAGGCGATACCGTCGACGTTGCCAACCTGCAAGTTAAGCGGGATATCGGGATATACGCGCTGACCAGTAGAGCCGATGCGCAGCTTGCGCATATCGTTAGCGAGCTGCTTCGAGAGCGCCAGACCGTTTACGTCAAAATCATTATTGATTTTGTCGACAAGCGCATCAATATCATCTTGCGGGTTGCCCGTGGTGGTAACTGCCTTGCCCTTGGCGGTAAGCTTATTCCAGCCCGCGATTACCGTGCCAGTCAAGGGGTTGATTGCGTGGTAAAGGCCGTAGTCCAGCGCACGACCAAGAGAGCCGCCCGCAGCGTCGATGATGGCGTCCATGATTTCCAGCTGGTTATCTTCATCGGCCCACTGCACTTCTTCGTTCATGCGGATGGTAACTTGCGCTTTGTGGACGCCCCCAGAAACGGGCGTGAACTCGGCGGACGTGGGCGATTTAGCCGCGCCTTCAGCGACAAATTCTGCCTCTGGCTCTTTGCTAAAAATGATATGGTTAATGTCCTTGAAAAGCTGCGGCGTTGACGGGGACAACGCCTGAATGGTGGACGTATCACGCGATCTCCGAATGATGCCCTTCGCTACCTCGCGAGGGAGGATAAGTTTTGCCGTGCTTAAAGATTCTACTGCCATTCTGTTCTCCTACTCTCGCCCGAATAGTTTTCGGGCAAAGTCTTCTCTTTCACCTGCTGGTTCGTTGTTTGACGGCTTGCCTAAGTTGATTGTCGGCGCCGTCGGTTTCGCGAAATATTCCTTGAGACTTTCGGCGTGCGCCTCGATCTCTTCTTTTGTGGATCCGCGTAGCACTTCGGGCGGAACACCCGTTGCCGCAGCCGTTGCGTTTACCAACGCGGCGCGCTCTTTTTCTTGCTTGTAACTCTGGGCTTCAGCTTTGGCTTCTTCCGCTTCGGCTTTTGCCTTTTCAAGCTCGCTCATTTGGGCGTCTCTGAGTTTTTTCAGTTCGTCGGACGCTCCTTTGTTTTCCTTTGCGCGCGCCTCCCATTTGCGTGCTTCGACTTTCCAGTCGGTATCGCCCTGCGGCTCTTGCTCGCTGGGTGTTGGCTCTTCGTTTGCTTCGGACATGGTGTCCTCCTTTCGTCCCGTGCGGGACAACAGCCCCCGTGCGGGGGCGTACGATATATGCCCGTGTTCTGGGCATGAAAAAGCCACCTCGTAAGGTGGCTAGATTCCTAGGTTTTAGTTGGTGGGGGCTAGAGCCTACCCATCCATCCGTATTTTGCTGCGTCATCACCAAGCTGTATGTTGCATCCATCGGCGGCAACACGAGGCTCGCCGGAGGCTCCAAAGGTGCATCCGTCGTCTATATCCACTTTCCCCGCGCGCTCCGTGCAATAAAGCGCCGATTGACCAACAAAGCCAAACGGTGGCTTAAGGGCGGCGCTGGAACAATGGGCGCACCGAACTACGTCTTTCATACCTGCTCCTCCCCGAGGCATAAAAAAATCCGCCGATGACGGAGGGTTCATGGTATAATTATGGGTAGAAAAGGCGGTTCCTACCGGGGTTAAGTTCACCGGTGTCTGGAGCCGCCTTTCCTATGCCCGCACAACCCTCCTCATACTACCGCCGTGATCGACTATCAGCACCTGGCGGATCTCGGCGAATTCGCCATTACTAAAGATGCGACGAATCCCAGTTTCCATGTCATCGAGACTTGCGCCGTTCAAGGAACCACTGAGCAGCAGCCTATCTGTTCCTTTGCCCAACGCTCGTTTCATTTGGTTTTTGACAGTCTTTTCGTTCCACTTCTCGGGTATCTTGAATTCCCAGGGAGAACCGTTCAGTCGCGCATCGGCCGTCTTGATACCTGTCTTGTTGACTTCCTTTATGAACCGCACGCCAAATCCATTATCTGCCAAGACGTTCGCCGCAGATGTTTCTTTCGGCAAGGGCTTCGCTCCTTGCTCTTTTGCAATCTCGCATCTTGCGCCATCAATAAACCACTTCGGGTCGCGGGTTCCTATTTCGGCCGACAGGCGTTTATTAACGTAGGCATCAAACGCCTGTCCCTGTTTTCCTCCATGGCGCGCAATGTATGCCTCGCGCTTTTCCTTCGGGAGCGCTTCCCAATCTGCGCGGATTCCCTCGCGACCGCCGAGTGTCTCCAGGCACTTCTTGTTTCGCGCATACATGCCGTCTGGGTCGTACCCAGAGACGCCCATCCCCCCAAACTCCGGCACGATACGGCAGTCGCAGTCCGCGTGGTAGTGCCCACTCGACCCGTAGACAAACCCGAACGACGCGATAAGCAGGCAAAACGAACACGTTTCTGCGCCCGCCGGTACCCGCGCATATCTTGGCTTGAGTGGGTCGCGCGCGGAATTGAACCCAATGCAATCCCCCGCTGATTTCTTAATCTCATAATCTACCCGGTCGGTGAGTTCCCGGGTAAAGCGGTCGGTAGCTCCCGGCTTTTTTACGGATTCTATGAGCGCCTTTACCGCGCCCTCCGTAGCCTTGGGCTCTCGCATCGACTCCGCAAAAGCACCAAAGCGTTTGCCGACAGCTGCCGTTCTCAATTCGTCGTAGAATTCAGCTGACCGCGCGGCGGCTAGGTCGGTCATCTCACCGCAGACCATCTCCATTACTTCGACCGCGATTGCCCGCAGCTCCGACACGTCGCTCCACTCTGCGCTGGCTAAGGCGTTAAGCACCATCTGCCTACCCGCAGCGGAAAAAGCGTTAAGCTCCGTCGTTAGCTGATCCAACATCTTGCGCGGTATCTCCAACAGGTGCCTCCTTAGGTGCAACAAGCGACGCAACCACGGCGTTTGCCTGGGCTCTCTTTTTGTCGCTCATAAGTCGCATAATCTGGGCGTCATCGTAGCCGAGTTGCTCTAGCGCAACACGTGATTCGCCTATCCACGGGATAGCGCCAATCTGCTGTACCATCGCGTCCGACTGGCTTACAACCGACGGCAGTGAAGGGTTCATAAAGCGCGGCTGTATCGTCTTGTCGGCGTCCGTTAAATCTCCCACGGCGACGCCTTGAGCGACCGCCATCATGAGCAGTCCGATACGCCGCAAAGCAGAGCGGTTATCTCTGTTGAAATTCGACGCTTCAATAACCAAGTCTTCCTTCGCCGCATAGATAGCTTCGGCGGATGAAGGGTTGTCGTGTATAACGCCTAAGCTGCTTACCGGCACGCCCGTTTCCCCGGAGAACCGGGCGGCAAGATCGCGCATATACTCGGTGTGTGACTGCATGCTACCTTGGGGGAATTGACCAACCTGCATACGCTCACCGTTTTCGTCAAGGCCGAGCGCGAGGAAGCTACCCATGTAGGCTTCCCACTTAGTCTTGTCGTCAAAGATGTCATCGGTAGCGCCCATGATGTACTTCTGGGGCGCGGCAACGAATTCAGCGGCCACTTCCGAGCGTAGGGCTTCGCGTACCGCAGAATCGGTTATCGCCATTACCGGACGGCTGATACGCGACTTTCCGAACGGCCGCCCCAGCCTTGGAGCATAGCGCACAGCCTCCATGAGGGGCACGCCGTGTGGGTTAGACTCGCGTGCCTCCAACACCCAGCGACCATTGCGGTTCCATCGCAGCACTAGCGTTTCACTTCGGGTAAAGACGTTTACGAGCGCGGGCCCAATCACGCGGCCGCTTGAGTTGCGGCGTACATCGGCAACCACCATGCCGCACTTGATGCGGTTGAGGCGGTAGTCCCATATGGCAGCTCCGTCGCGCGCCGAATGCGCCGAGGCGATAACGTCAGGCTCCCCGAACCCGCCTTTCGTGATGCAGAGAAAAGAGCAGGACGATACGAGGGCGTCGGTAACCGCCTGCGAATACGCCGAGACAAAGTCACAATCGCCAACCACCGCGTCGAGCTGGATGTTCGTATCTGTTCCCTGGAAGGTATATCCCTCAAAGACGGCGCGGTTAGCCATGGCATCAACCGCCTTGGCGGGCCACCCGACATACGTTTCCACTTTTCGCAGGGGTGGCGGAACGGCTATGCCGAGATCGCGCAGGCGATTATGAGCCGAGTAGTACTGCTCCCGCAGCGCGTTTCTTCCGCGCTTGCGCCACCAGGTAGCCAGGAGGGCGTTTACGGTTAGAAGCTCATCATCTGTCATGCCCGTAACCGATCGCACAGGCGTTAAGTCCATAGGGCTTGTCACAGTATTTTTACCTTCCTCCCGGGGTTTCTTTTTGTCGTGCGCGCTCCGTAAAGCGCAAGCGATGCGGATTCAACCGGGCATGAGAGCGACCCCGCCCCATCGCCGAACCCGAAGCCGTCTTTTCCTATAACGCGGCGCACCGACTGCACCACCGATTCATCAAGCGTCGGTGAGGCGATGTGCGAGAGGCTCTGCGCACTAACCTCATCTACGAACATCGAGGCCGCCGCTTGCACCTTTGCCGGTGTCCCCTCTTCAATGGCGCGCTTAGGGAAACCACCGTCTATAAGGCGCTGTACAAGCGCCGCAACTCCCGACTTACCGTCAATAACACACACCGCTATCTTGTCGGCATTGCGCAGAAGCATGTCAGAGAGCCACGTAGTGCTGCTTGGCGTTCCTGCTATCTCGTAAAGTTCGACGTATGCCGCCCCGCCGCGTTCGGCTCGCGCCCACGAAACCGCAACCATCGACCCGTCAAGGGAAAACTTCACGCCGAAGGCAAGTCGCCCAGTTTCCATCGGGTGCTGCGTCACACACACCTCCCATGCTCCCGCCGGTATGACCGTGGAAGCTGAAGTTCCAGGCAACCAGTAGCCAAAGTACTCTTGCGCTGCGGCCAGTTCGTCCGGCAGCATCGAGCGTATGCCTGAGCGGATAGCGTTGATGTCGGCATGACCTGATCCGAGAGAGGGGTTGACGCTGTAAAGTCTCGATTCGTCGAGTACGTCCCCCACCTCTGACACGCCCCACTCAAGCCACGACAGATCGTCGCCGCACTCATCGCAAAGAGCCTCGTTTCGCATCTGCGTGAAATTCTGCGCATTGCTTCCCGCGCGCGTCGGCGTGCCAAGGAATACCGCTTGAAAATTATGCTTCGCCCCCGACGAAGTCGTGGGCATGATCGCCTGCATGTGCTCGGACAGCAGCTCTTGGGCTTCGTCTAAAAAAATCACGTCGAAGCTGTACCCAAGCGCCGCTGACTTGGTGCGCGTAGAGAAGGCAAGAACGCCACCGTTGCTAAGCTCGAATGCTTCCTGCGCGGTCTTGGAACTGGCCGACATAACAAGCCGGTTGAATGCCTTAATACCGTAGTTGTCGTTGGGATGGCGCCCAAGAATTTTTCTGAATCTGCTGAGCATCTCGCACGTGGTTGAGTAGTTGTGATCCGTCCAGAGCACCTTGTACCCCATCACGGATACGAGGAAAAGCGCCCACAGGATACCGTCGACCGACTTACCCGTCTGCCGAGGTATCGAGGCTCCGTTTCGGCGGTGCACCCACTGGCCGTGTTTGTCAAAAGTAGACCATATCCCGATAACATCAACCTGCCAGTCGAGCTGTTCGTACCCAGCGAGCCGAGCCGTCTCCATGACCTCTTGCGCAAGATTTCCGACACCAGCGCTTTGCGCAATGCAATGCCTAGGCGGACATGCGCTGCGCGATAGACTTAGCGAGGGTGTCAAAAGCTGCGCTGGTATCATCCTCGGAGCCTCCCTCCATTTTGTCGATTAGTTCGACCGTGGCGCGGTACTCCCGGGCAAGACCGGGCATCTCTTTTGCGCTGGCCTCTTTTATGGACCTGCGAAGCATCTCGCGCAGTTCCCTCAGGCGCGCTAGCGCGCCATCGGGTGCGTTACAGCCCCCATCGTCACTCGGCGCCTGTTGTTTACACTTTTCGCGCAGGTTTTCGGCCTTAACGATGTTGTTGATGCAGGGGCGAGAGCGCCCCAGCTTTTCCGCAATCTTTGCAACGCTTAACTGCGGGAACATAGAGCGTACGAACTCCCGCTCGGTATCCGTAACGGGACCCTTCGCGGTCATGTAAAACCTCCGTTTACAAACTGTAAGTCTGGTTTGAGAAAAAGGCACTGTGCCTGTGGGGTAGCCTTGCTGGTAGGGGGAGGGTATAGCCCCCTGACCTTACCAAGCTCTGCTTCTTATTATCCGAAGTCGACGCGCCCCCGCATCCCCTGGCATGCGGTTCCCCCGTCGCTGATTGCAGATGCGATGCGCGGCATCTACGTTCGTGTAATCGAGTGGGTCGCCCCCGCGTGATACGGGTACTAGCTCGTCTACTTCAAAGCTCATGGGGTCACCCGCAGGAAGCGAGTAGTCAATCACTCGCCCGCAGAGGTGGCACGCTCTGCCCTCAGCGGATAGCCTTGCTCGCAGCTTACGGCGGGCATGCCCGTTCTTAGTCCGTGGGTTTGGCTTACCCATGGCGCCCATCCATCGGTGACCCGCTGTTTGCGAAGCACCTATCAAGACCAGCGTACAGGTCAGCTCGGACTATCCGTCCGGTAGCAGGTAGCCTGTGGGGCACGCGGATGCCGCAGGCTCTCAACATCGCCCGGCTCACGGCCGTATCAAATCGCAGGGCTGATCTGATCAAGTAATCAACAGGTATCATCGCTGTCCCCCTACCAGGGCATAAAAAAGCCGCCCTTTTGGACGGCCTAGGTTTGCTTTGTTTTTTTTGACCCATACAGAATATCAGGTTTAACCGTGCAAAAACGTGCAGTCTTTTTAGATCGCCGCTGCATTAGGTATCGGGTCGCGCCTCCACAACTCCGGCATCGCATAGTATATTTCTCTGGTACCTGCCTCTGCGAAGTGGATGGTCTGCCTCCGGCTGTACCCGACGCGCCTGGATACTCCCTCCCACGTAAGCCGATCCACTGTGTGCAACCACACTATCCATCTGCTCACATGGGCTGGCTTGCACAGCACGCGTGCGAACTCAAGGTCTTCGGCACAGTGCGTGTACTCCTCACTCCATTTGTCGCGCAGCTCCATCAGTTTTACGACCCCATCGGGTAGCGCGTCCTTGTTAGCGGCACCACCGCCGCCATCGTAGGACACCCCCAACAGATGCAGCCGGGCGTTCTGATAGGCGATATCGCCCTCTATCGCCCGCATCGTCGCATCAAGGCTGCGAACATATAGCAGGTAGTCGTTAACACAATACCTCATCACCTCGCGGTCGTGCGTCATTTAATCACCTCTATCGTGTGCGGCGGCGTAACCTTGGTCGCAATCATCTTGCGCGGCATGCCCCAATCAGCGATCTCATCGTGTAGCACCAAGTGGTCGACGTCCTCAGGTCTAAGCGCATCATCAACCACGCAAGGCTGGCGGTTTTCGTGGCGCGCATACCAGCCGCGCATCACCTCATTGCCATCACCATCAAGTACACGCACCATCGGCACGCCCTGTAGTGGGCCTAAATCTGTCATATCCTCACACCTCCCCCGCGCCCTATCAGCCACTCGCTAA
>NZ_JAVWUP010000076.1:0-1230 GCF_036667095.1 Gordonibacter sp.
GCGCGGCGTTCGGGGATGCAGATTTTGGATGCCTGTGTTGCCTGCGCGGACGGAGGAGTGTTGGGGCGCATTCTGCTATTATGGCAGGATACGTTTGCGTCGCTTGAGAAGGAAGATTCATGTCGCTATCCATCGGTATCGTCGGTTTGCCCAACGTCGGCAAGTCGACCTTGTTCACGGCCCTCACTAACAAGGGCGGCCTCGCGGCTAATTACCCGTTCGCCACCATCGAGCCCAACGTGGGCATCGTGCCCGTTCCCGACGCGCGCCTTGACGTACTGGGCGCGATCGACAAGACGGAGCGCATCGTTCCGGCCACGGTGGAGTTCGTGGACATCGCGGGCCTTGTGGCGGGAGCCAGCCAGGGCGAAGGCTTGGGTAACCAGTTCCTCGCCAACATTCGCGAGACGGATGCCATCTGCGAGGTCGTGCGCTTCTTTGGCGACCCCGATGTGGTGCACGTGGCGGGCAAGGTCGACCCGCAAAGCGACGTGGAAACCATCAAGACCGAGCTGATGCTGGCCGATATGGGCACGCTGGAAAAGGCCATTCCGCGTTTGGAGAAGGAAGCGAAGCGCGACAAGGCCGGTGCTTTGAAGCTGGAAACCGCAAAGAAGGTTCTGAGCGGTCTGGACGAGGGGCATCGAGCGCGCTCGCTTGAGCTGTCCGACGACGAGCGCGACGCATTGCACGATCTGCATTTGCTGACCATGAAGCCGATGCTCTACATCGCCAACGTGGACGAGGACCGATTGGATGCCGATCTGCCCCTGATCGATGGGTGCGCACCGGTGCCGATCAGCGCCAAAGTGGAAGCTGACCTAGCGGAACTCGACCCCGAAGAGGCGAAGGAATACCTTGCCGAGATGGGGTTGGAAGAAAGCGGGCTTGCCCGTTTGATTCGCGAGGCGTACCGCCTTTTGGGACTACAATCCTACTTCACCAGTGGTGTGCAGGAGACGCGCGCGTGGACCATTCCCCTCGGCGCGAAGGCTCCGCAGGCTGCTGGCGTCATCCATACCGATTTCGAGCGCGGCTTCATCAAGGCGGAGACCGCAGCCTACGAGGACTACGTGGCGTTCGACGGCGAGAAGGGCTGCCGCGACGCGGGCAAGCTGCGCCAAGAAGGCAAGGAGTACGTGGTGCAGGACGGCGACGTGATGCACTTCAAGTTCAACGTGTAGGGCGACGTTTGCCTGTGCAAGGAGTTGCATGACCTTTGATGAACAG
>NZ_JAVWUP010000076.1:1330-2430 GCF_036667095.1 Gordonibacter sp.
TCGAGGCGAACATCCCCTTGCGCTTGCAGCAGCTTTAATGTTGCTTCTTCGGATGGCGTGAGATAACTGAGACGAGCGCGGCTTGGCGTGGGTTCGTTCACGCATAAATCTTGATGAGCTGCGAACGTTTTTTCGTCCATCATCAACGATTCGGTGCGTGTATGGTGGTGACGCCATTGGCTGAGAATCGCAAACCCATGGCTATCCAAGTCACCCCAGTACAGCACAGGTACGGCTTGCAGCCACGCTAGGGATGCCAATTCGCTCACGCCGTAACCGCCCCCATGGATGCCTAGTGCCCCGTCGAGCGATGGAAGAGTCATGAGTGATATCAGATTCTCGCATAAAATGACCAGCTCGGGTGCGCCGGTGTAGCGATTCAGCTCGGCTGGCGATGCGGAAAGGTCGCGCAGTCCACCCGGTGCAAGAGACTCGTCAAGGAAACGCACCCTTATCTGAGCGGGAGCGCGCAGTTGAAACGGAACCGAATCGCGTCCGGTGAAAACTTTGAGCAGCAGCTCGGTTACCTTGCGGTGGCGCTCTACCCACTTGGTGTCGATGCCGCGAATGGGAAGCTCGCGCGCATAACAGGCTACGTCTGGATGTTGGACGAGCCACGAGAGCACGGCGAGGAGCTTATTCCAATCATCATAGTTTATCTGGGGAAACAGCAAAGCTGCCTTTTTAAAGGCAGGTGCTATTTCGATGGGAGCTTCTTCGGCTCGTGTCCTTTTGGTGGTTGAGGATCCGGCAATCGTTCCTTCGGCGGGTGTCCTTTCGGTACCTGCTGCAGCTGGATCTGAGTCGTTGCATGTCGCTTGCTCGCGTCGATATAAAGCGGCAAGTTCGGCTGTGCGATTCTTCAGGATATCCCACGCGCTTTTGCATTGGGCGAACGAGGCAATGTCGTTGGGGGTGCGCAGCAGCAGCTTCTGGGGAAGACGTTGATCGCCGACGCTTGGCCATGACTTTTGTACCCATGTGATGTGGTGGTCGCTGTCGAGGTCTTGCCATGAACGGGCCCATGCTCGCGCTGCCGCAGGATTGGCGAGCACCGTTTTCTCAGTGGGGACGTGCAGGGCAAGGGAGAACTCGGGGTT
>NZ_JAVWUP010000076.1:2530-12392 GCF_036667095.1 Gordonibacter sp.
CCCTTCCACCCCTTCGACGTCCTCGGTAAAACTGACGGGCGAAAGCGAGGAATACTTCGAGTCTTTGCAAGTGGTTACGGCAATTGCACCAAGGTAGGGCGCAAGCACGGTAACAAGCTTGTAAGGTGTAGCTAAAATCATGTGAAAGCCGAATACCTGGAAGATGTCCATTGCGATGCGCGCAAAAGCGGGGTCTGCCTTGTCGAAGGCTTCGTCGAGCACCACTGTTCCGAAGCGAGGCGCGGGTTGATTCTCGTCGGCAAGCTGATAGCGCAAAGCGGCGGCAAGGCAAAAAATGACCAGTTTTTGTTTTTGACCGCCCGAGAGCCCCGTGTCGGAGCTGTGCACGTTTACCACGTTGCCGTCGGTGTCAATTTCATTGGCGATAAAACTGACGTGCTGACGGGTGTCAAGACAGGATTTGCGCCAGGTGACATCGGCGTATTCGCTCGATTTCAGGCGTTTGATAACGTCGTTCGTCTTGTTGAATCGTTTCTCTGCTGCGGCGATGTCGCTCTCGTCCCACGTGCCCCGCGTAATTTCCTTCAAGTTGTCTAAGAACTCAAGTACCTGGGCGCTTTTCGCATCTTTGGCTTTGATTTGTAAATGGGTGGTGGGACTGTACTTTGAAAGGCTTAATGAACTGTTGACGGGTATCAACTTGTCCTGCACTTCGCGGAAGGCATGGCGAATAGTCGAAGCGATTACCGTTATTTGGTCTTGCCCGAAGTCATGCAACACGTGAAGGAACCGCTGCTCGTAGTCGGGCAGTCCCGTTGCCTTGATTTGATGGTACATGGCGAGGTAGGCGTCGATATCGTCAAAGGTGGTGGTTAAATCGGCGCTTTCGAGCGGCCATCGTTGATGGTAGTCGTGCTCGATGCGCTCGGCGGCGTTGCGCGTTTTCTGCTCTTCACTTTGCGCTTGCACTCGCTTGGTGTAAAGATGCGATTGCACTTCGGTGCTTGTTTGGTACACTTCCTGCACGGAGCGATCGAAAGTTTTGCTGATCTTCTGAAACAGGTTGCGCAGCCGGTTGGTTTCGTCGGAAGTTGGCGCTTCGAACTTCTGCATGCGCTCCGTTTGTTGGGCGGCCTGTTGTGCTAAGACGGCAAGATCGTGGGCGTTTCGTTCTGTTTCAAGCTGGGCTTTGTTCGCGGCGGCATCGGCGGCCTCGCTGCGTTGGCGAGCATCGTCCCTCAACGCCATGGCTTCTTCAAGTTTGGTATTGCCTCTGCTTAATTGCTCGTAGAAGGCCTTTGCTTTGCGATATTCCTCCTCGACGCTTGCGATATCGTAGTTGCTCCAGTCGCTTTCGTCGAGTTGGGTTTTGGCGCGCTGCAGATCGCGGGCCCGTTGGGTTTTTTCGGAAAGAGCCTGTGCGGTTTTGCGGGCTTCCGTCAGCTGCTTCTGCAACGTTTCGAGCTGCAGGGAGAACTGTTCGATTTTGCCGTCGTTGTCATAGCCCAGCACCCAGCGGGTTCGGTCGTCAAGCGGGTGACGGTCGTCTTTCACGTAGCGATTGTCTCGCTTGATCTGTCCTGCGATAGTCAGAGCGAAACGGTGGTTGCTTAAGTCGTCGGGAGAGTCGACGCAGGCGTAATCGTACCTTTCGCGCAAATGGCG
The DNA here is from genome assembly GCF_036667095.1 of Gordonibacter sp. Lineage (NCBI taxonomy): Bacteria > Bacillati > Actinomycetota > Coriobacteriia > Eggerthellales > Eggerthellaceae > Gordonibacter > Gordonibacter sp. Next base: position 4,157 of record NZ_JAVWUP010000076.1, read on the forward strand.
GCTGGTCCAATGTGAGAATTCCGGGTGCTTTGCGTGCTGCTTGACAGAAAGGCGGTTTACCAGCGACAACTGTCCAAATGAGCGCTTGGGCACCTCGACCTCTGAGGGTACCGAGATAAACTCCAGGCGTGTCCCTAGGTGATGGGATTCGACGTAGCGGGATACGGCGGGTATGTTGCGTGATGAGACGAGCAGTGTTTTTGCGCCGTTTTCCAAGAGCCGCTCGATCGCCCCGCGCCACGAATCGTATTCGGGCTTAACGCTTACCAACTCTCCGACGAAGGGAAGGTTCGTCGCGTCGATTCCCAAGTGAAGCGCGATGGCTTCTCGTACGCGGTTCAGTTTTTGCGGGATGTTGGTTTGCCTTTGCCGCAGATAGCGCAGTTCTTCTTGAACGCTTTCGATGCGCCCTTGTAAATCAGGGACACGTCCATAGCTGCGATAGTGGTCGTCTTGGTTGGCATCTTGTTCCGCTTGCGCTTCGGTGGCTTTGCTGCCAAGGGTGCGGCGCAGCTCCTGCCACTCGGCATAGGTGCGGGGCAGCCCCTCTATCTGGGCGCACCGCAAGTCAACAAGGAGGCGCTCGCGGTTGATGTGTACTTGATCGTGTTGCTTTTCGTAGGTAAGCAACTGGGATTCGGCAAGGTCGAGCGCTCCGCCACCCGCTTCTCCCAAAGCGCGCTGTGCCTGGTCGAGCGCTTGATGGGCGAATTGCTGTTCGGCGCGTGTGGAATTGAGGGCTTCTTGCAGCTGATCACCTTTGCTTAAAAGAACGGCGCGTTCGCGTTCGGTCACCTCAAAGGCAAGCTGCGCTGTACAGCCCGAAAGACAGTCGGTCAGCCGTTTCGTTTCTGCAGCACGATCAGCAGCCTGAGCATTTCGTTTCTCGATTTCCACCAACGGCTCAAGGTGGCGCATTTGCTCTCGCTGGCTTACGACGCCGGCATGGGCTTGGGAAAGAGCGGTGAACTGCTCAACCGCGTCCTCGGCCTGATCGAAGGTTTTTGGCCGGTCGAGCATGAAGTTGCGGAACAGTTCGTCAAGCGAGCCGAAGTTTTTTGCCGCCTGGGTTTTGTGAAGCAGCTCAAGCGTTTTGGGCCCAGAAATTCCCAGCTGGCGACAGAATGCCGTTTCGAAGGCGCTGTGCTCGCGAAAAACTTGGGTACCCGTCGGGCATGCGGCTTTCAGCCGTTTCGAGTCGATGCCGTTTACGGCAAAGGCCTCGAATTCCGGCAGAGCGACCGTGCCGCGAATGACGGCGAACGCCTGGCTAAGGCCTTCGGTTGAATTGCTGCCCGCTTTTAGATTGAACAAAGCAAGCAGGTTGACTGGCTCGTTGGGGCGCGCTTGTGGCGAAGAACTCTGCGCAGGTGATTTGTCGCTTGTCTCAAGACCGTTTTCGTAGCGCAGCATGATTCCGCTCCACGTTGCAGTGCGGGGGCGCAAAAAACTGCTCGCGATTTCACCGCTGCTGTTTTCCTCGTGCTTGTAGGCTCCGCGGATGTAGCTTGGCGGCGTGCGGTCTTCTCCTTTGCTCGACCCGCTGCGTGCCGCAGCGTTGAGATGCCGGTTGCGCGGAGGAGTGAGCACCATGGTTATCGCATCGAGCAGTGACGATTTGCCCGATCCTGAGGCACCGGTGATGAGAAGGCCTTTGCGGTGAATGTCCAGGGAGTGATATCCGCAAAACGTGCCCCAATTGGCTACCTCGACACGTGCGAGCCGCCATTGGCCGAGATGTCCTTCGGCAAGCAGGGGGTCTTCGGGCCATTCGTCAGTGAGGAAACCGAATCCCAATTGTTCAGTGGGAGCAGATTCGAATTCGTTCATAGGTCGCCCTCGTTTTCTGCTTCTTCGGAGCGTTGGTCGTCCACCAAGAGCTCGCTGTCGTGCGGATGTCCTTTGGCGGCATCTTCGAGCAGTTCGTCGAAGGCTGCGTTGACGGCTTCGGCATCCTCGACGCTGAAAATAAGCTTGAGCACCGGGGATACCTCAAAGCGCTCGGGCGTGTCGGTTTTGAGCAGCATGCCGTTGATGACGAGTTTGTTCCATGAACTGTCGAGCTTTTTGCGAAAAGCCGCTTCGTCGATTTTTGCCAGGGGGCGATACTGCGCAAGGGTGCCGTAAGTTTCCTCGCGGCCGACAAACGTGCGCCCAACGCTTCCCACCAGCTCGCGGCGAAGCATAAGCACGAGGATGGTGTCGATAAGGGTGAGTGGTTGCGATCGAACGGCTTTGGGGATGCGCGTATCGGGCGCAGGCGCATTCTGCGCAAAAGCGATGCCGTCGTCCTCTTTAACGACGAGGACAAGAAACAGGTCGGCCAATCGCGAGGCAATGAGGGGACGGTCGTTGAGCAGAGCCCGCCACAGGTCTTTGTTGGCATCGGCGGTGATCATGGGTCCGCGCACAAGTTGAAGCAGGGCTCGTCGGGCATCGAGCTCAAGCGTGCCGAGATCCCCGGGCCACAGGCCGACGTTCTCGTCGATATCTTCTTCGGGAAGGGTGGGGGACTGTTCGTCAAAGGGGGCGGTCATGCGTGCACCTTTCTATTGAATGCGAGGTGGGGTATGGTCGCGCGAAACGTCCGCCCGTTGTCATCGATCCAGGGAACCGTCTCGCTTCCCTCGCGTTGCTGCCCCTGCTCGATCCCAAGAACCACCAGGCCGACGATGCTGGCGATACCTTGGGTTGGAGGGAATGCGGTCAAGATATCCTTGACTGTTGCCCCCAGTGAGCTGCGGAAGGCTTCTCCGCCTACGTGCACTTCGAGGCTGCTTAAGCAATCGTTGACGTTTTGCGCCAGCTCGAAGAAATCGATTTCCGTTTCTCGCGCAATTTCTCGCAGCTGTTCGAAAGTTATTTCCTCTGATTCTGAAACGACGACGTCGCTGAGGGGGGCGGCTTGGTTTTCAGCGGGATTCTTGAGCTTCCAGCGGGAGACCGGAGCTATTTGAACGGAGGTAAGGTTAAGCTCGTCGCGCAGGGGATAGGTGGATGGGTAGTATTCGACCATGCGATGGGCTCGTCCCAAAGCGCGGTCGATATGCTTTTTTAGGGCGCGCTCTTGCCGGTAATTCTGACTTTGCACGAAACGCCGCAGCCCGTGGGCGAACGACGTCATCACCCCGTTTACCTCTTGGCTCTGATCGATGAAAACCTGCATGAGACCCCGAAGAAATCGTCGGTCTTCGGGACCGAGCTTTACTGCGAAATCGCATTCCAGAATGGAATCGATGTCGTCTTGCAAAGTCTCGGAGAGGTCGGCGTTGCGCAGGAGCGAGTAAAAGCCTTTGAACGATTGCCCCGAGGCCGTTTGCGCTATTTCGTCAACGCCGTCGAAAATATCGGCAAGTATCTCTTTGTGGCCCTCGTCGTAGTTGATGATGGTGTCGTAGAGGGAGCGATTGATCTGCTCGAAGTCGTTGCGCACGTGAACGAAGTCGACAGGAATTTCGCGTGCGAGGTTGACGATATCACGCGCTTTCTCAAGGGCCTTTTCTTCGTCGATCACTTCGAATTGGCCCTGGTCGAGTAGGTTGATCTGGGCATCGAGGCGAGCGCGCTCTTCAAGCAGGGCCTGCCGGCGATGCTCTTCGTTGTCGTCGGTTGCCAGTGCTAGGCTGCTAATTTGGTCGATGATCAGCCCGAGGCGCGATTGCGTTGCGGTGCGATGCGGCTGCATGAGGCGTTTGGCGTACTGGATAGCGGCAAGGGCTCCGCTGGAAAGCTCGTAGGTTTCCTGACGCGATTGCGGTACGGATCGTCTGATGAGGTATCCGTCAGCGCGCCATCGTTCGCAGTATGCTTGTGCGGATCGCCTGACTTCGATGGAGGTGCGAAAACGAGCATCCTCAAGGTCGATGTCGACAAGGCTGATGAATTCGGGGACCGCGATGCGGCGGACGTCACCGGTAAAATGAGCGTCGAGTATGGCGATGACAAGGGGCGCTCGTTTTGAACGGAGGAGCTTCCAGGCGATGCTTTCATCTTTGAGCCGTTGGAGGTGAAGGGCGGTCGATGTTGCCGACAAACTGAAACTCCCTTCTTACAGAAGGTGCGAGCGATAATGATGTGCTTTCTAGTTCGGGAATTATGATAGCAGAGTATCGGGTAGCGCATTTGGCAACTTGCACGTAATCGTAGTTAGATTAGTACACGAGTCGATGCATCGAATGTTGTTATGGAGGTGAAACATCTCGTCAATTATGTTCGCGGTACCGAAGAAATCACTGTCACTAAGAACAGGCGTTTCTCCGGAGTACAGCTTTGAGTACTTGTAGAGGTTGCGGGTGTCGCTGCCCGGCTCCTAGGTAAGTTTATATCGGGCCGCGCGGCCTTGCTTATCGGCAGAAACCAATAAACCTTTGTCGACAAGCTCTTTGATTCGCCGGTATGCTGTTGCGGTCGACACTCCCAGCACGAAAGAGGCTTCCGAGGTGGAGATAGATCCCTTTGAACGTACGACGCTCAATAAAGATTCCAGGTCTTTACCCATCTTGTTCTCTAGCGTGATAGATGCGGATGCGAGAACAGATCCAATAGCGAGCACTTGCTTTTTCTTCATCGTCACAACAAATAGAGAGAGGCTATCCTCTGGTTCTGCGGGGTCCATTCCTTGTCCCCTGAGGGCTGCTTGAATCTGTGCAAACCCAGTTCCTTTATTTTCTACAACGAAGCCTTTTTCAGGATATCCCTCAGGATATGGGGTGCTTTCCAAGATGCGTGATAGATATTGATTCCTACTGGACGACGCGCCGTAGGTACCGATATTGTCAACAGTTACCGTGCCGTAAAGGCCACCAGGGTTCACCACTTCAATACGATCGGCGAACATATTCACCTGAACTTGAGAAGCAAGACCCTCGGGAGAGTAATCGCGGTGCATGAGCGCATTGGCCACGGCCTCGCGTATGGCAACTTCAGGGTATTCGGAGACATCGCGGCGAGAGCCACCTTCAACGTAGGAAGCCACCCTCATGTTTCTACGAACCGCCGCAAGGGTCTCCGCCACCATAACGGGGACGGGGCCTATCACCGTCCTCGAATCCAAGAAGCGCGCGCCATCTTTCGCCAGTTCTTCCTTCGAGGTACCGGGAAATACTGCAAACGTTACATTTCCGCGCGGAAAATGCTTTTGGGGATGGCGGCCCAATGCCATGAGGCCGGCCAAGGTCGGCTTCGACTCACTGTTCTTACCCTTGCCCGTCACCCCCATGGTGAGCAACGCATCGTCATCGGAAAGCCCCGCGAAGACACGTGGCGAAGCGGCACGTTCCCGCTTGAGGAATCCATCTACCAGCTCAGGATCAAGCTCGGATGTTTCCGCTTCCTCGATTACGCGGGCGTCGTATCGTGGCTGCTGACGCTCTTCGATGAGACGATCTACTTCGTATCGTGAAAGTCTCCTGTCGCCTTCGCCCGCTCTAACGAAGGACCCGTCGTAAGGTCCGCGAGCTTTTACGTAGCAAGGTTTTTGGTATGGCTCGGTTTCGGGGATGCTGGCAACGACGACCAGCGCGCCTTCGAATTCTTCGATGCGAACGCTGGCGCGTATGGGAGGTTCCATCTTGTCAGCGCAAGCCTGCGACAACGCTTCGGATATCTTTTTGGCATTGAAGTCGACTGCCGGAGCGAGGCCATCTTTCTCCGACAACCCACACACCACCGTACCGCCAGAGCGGTTTGCGAAAGCGGATAAGGTTTCAACAACATCTTTCGACAATCCCCTTGCCGCCGTCTTAACTTCGACGTCCGCTGTATCGCTATCGATCTTTCTGGCGAGATTCACAAACTCGTTTATGTCGAACTTTTCGATGCTCACAATGTCTCCTTCAAAAGGATTCTTTTTGGTTGCATCATAGCTTATTCCCATCAGAATCACCTCACGAATCCCATCATGTGAATTGATTTTTTTACAATAATCACGTCATCATGATGGGATTAGCGTAGTTTGATTTGGTTATGATGGGTAAAGTGATGGGATTAGGAAAGAGTCTTGGAGGCCTTGCGAACCCCGATTGCGGGTGGTTGCTAGTAGCTGTCGCCTAATTGGGGCTTAACATTGTCAACACTAGTGTATGCCGGGGTACACGGCTCCGGTGGCGGGTGCGGGTGTGTCGTCGGCGGGATCCGGCGGAATCACGCCGAACGCGGTTAGCAATCCGTGGAGGTCGGTGCCTTTGAGTTTCTCGATGCCCTTGTGCAGGGCAAGTTTCTCGAGAGGGTTCATTTCCATGGCAGTGATGGGCTTGTCGTCAAGCTGGCTTTCGGGTGTGAAAAACAGGGTCATGATCTCCAGGCAGGCCTTGTCGGACAAGTTGAATTTGTTTTCGAGATTGGCATCCTCGCCTTGGTTGAGCGTCGCACGGCATAAGGAGTAATTGGGGTCGCGTTTGTTCAGCTGGTAGTAGTAATCAAGCACGCTCATGCTCTCGTCTTCGATAGAGGGGATGGACCGGAACAGATCCCACATCACTTCGAAGTGGTTGTCCATCTCGCGTCCGCCGCGCATGGTGAAGCCGATCTGGGGATAATCCCATCCGTCGCAGGCACCGCCCGGCTCGGCATCGCGCTCGAACAAGTGAACACGTGAGCCGTCCATCTGGGCGTCCCTCACCAGATAGCATGCAGCCGACAAGCCTGCCAATCCCGTGCCGATGAGGTAGGCCGATTTGTTCTCGATGCCCTCCGGCTTTGCCGGGTGGGCAAATGCCTCGTAATTTCCGCTGGAGTAGTACACAGGCTTTCCAATCTCTCGACGTGATGATACGGCCCCCATTGTGATACGGGGTGCGCGTGGGCGAAGGGCAGGTACCGAGATGATGAAGTATTGTATGGAGGGGGTAATGCGCCAGCCGTGCTATTGCGGATGCCGTGATAGCATTTATATGCTCTTCGAGCGCATGGTGAATTGCCGCTTGACTTAGAGTGTGCTCCAGGAACTAGCATAGGAGCTATTCGAGAAAGGACTAGTATCGTGACATGCACTTACACCGACATACCCAAACTCGGCTTTGGCTTTATGCGGCTGCCTGAATATGAGTGCGACGGCGAGAAAGTTATCGACATCGAGCGGGTCAAGGGCATGGTGGATGCGTTCATGGACGCCGGCTTCACCTATTTCGACACGGCACGCGGTTACCATGGCGGCAAGTCGGAGGCGGCGCTGCGCGAGGCGGTGGTCGAGCGTTATCCGCGCGAGTCGTTCCAGGTTGCAACGAAGCTGCCGGCATGGATGGCGAAAAGCGCCGACCACGCGCGCGCAATGTTCGACAAGTCGCTCTCGCAGACGGGGGCGGGCTACTTCGATTTTTTCTTGCTGCATAACCTGGGCGAGGACCGCACGAAGCTCTTCGACGACTGGGGCTTGTGGGATTTCCTGGCCGAGAAGAAAGAGGCTGGCCTTATCCGCAACCTGGGCTTTTCCATCCATGACAAGGCCGATGCGCTCGAAGAGGTGCTGGCGGCTCATCCTGCTGTCGACTTCGTGCAGCTGCAGGTCAACTACGCCGATTGGGAGAGCGAGACCATCGAGTCGCGTAAGTGCTACGAGGTCGCGCGTGCCCATGGTCTGCCGGTGATCGTGATGGAGCCTGTCAAGGGCGGCTCGCTGGTGAAGCTGCCCGATGCCGCCGTGGACGTGCTCTACGGGGTGAATCCCGAGGCCTCGCTTGCATCGTGGGCGCTGCGCTTTGCCGCATCGCTGCCAGGCGTGCTCACGGTGCTCTCGGGTATGTCCACGCTAGAGCAGGTGCGTGAGAATGTGCGTGCCTTGGCTGTGCCCGAGCCGTTGTCGGACGTGGAGGCCAACGCGCTCGTTCAAGTGCGCGCCATTCTGAACGGCATTCCCACCGTGCCCTGCACTGATTGCCGTTACTGCTTGAAGTCGTGTCCGCAGGATGTGCGCATTCCAACGGCCCTGGCTTCGCTGAACATCCTCGCGCTTTACGGAGACGAGCACCGAGCCCAGGAGAACTACGATTGGAACGCTTCGGATGGACCGGCTTCCAGCTGTATTGCCTGCGGCATATGCGAGGGAGTGTGCCCCCAGCATATCGCCATCGTAGACGAGCTTGCGCGTGCCGCCGAGCTGTTCGAGGGGGATGCGCGATGAGCGAGCTGTTTGCCGATCGGATGCCGGGGCAGATGGAAACGGGTGCCGGACAAGATAGGGGGGTTGAGGCGCTTGAGGCCTACTTCGCACGTACGCCGCGGTTTGCGGTGGCGTTCTCGG
>NZ_JAVWUP010000077.1:0-687 GCF_036667095.1 Gordonibacter sp.
AGGCTACCGGCGATGAAGGAAGAATCCCCCGCCTTTAGGCGTGGGGAGTGTCAACCTGTTTGGCCCGGTAACGGGGGGATATCTTGCCTACGTGGTGTCCATTGCTGCACGGTTTGCGTTTTGCGTGATAACCCAGATGTTCTTCTCGCGCTACGCCGCTTCGGGACGCGCTACCGCAGTTCAGTCGTTTGGATTAGGCTGGATATTTGTGCACCTGGGCGATTTTCTGGGCGTGGTGGTCGTGGTGTTGGTGCAGGCGGGGCTTGCTGCGAGCACAATTGCTCTTGATCAGGTCGCGGCGGTGTCCATCGCGGTGCTGGTGGTGGCTACCATGTTCGTACTCAATCGCAAAAGCTTTTCACTTGAGGCCCGATCGGATAATGCGGAAACATCGGATATTGAAGATGCACACATGGTTGAGCGCGGTCGCCAGGAGGACGAAGACGAGCTGGGTAGCCGTATTCGTCTGCTTGCCGCCGACCAGGGTCTTACGCCGCGCGAGACTGAAGTGCTCGGGCTGCTCGCACGAGGGCGGTCGATTCCGTATGTGCGCGACGCGCTCTTCATTTCCAAGGAAACCGCCGCTACGCATGCCAAGCATATCTACGCCAAGCTGGGAGTGCACTCTCGCCAAGAACTTATTGATCTGGTGCATTAAGGGCTGACGACTCCGGCAAGCTATTTCAG
>NZ_JAVWUP010000077.1:787-2929 GCF_036667095.1 Gordonibacter sp.
AGCAGAGCAGAGCAGAGCAGAGCAGAGCAGAGCAGAGCAGAGCAGAGCAGAGCAGAGCAGGCTATTTCGATGCAGCCTGGCACAGCGCAGGCTCCTGACCAGCCTCTAAACCGATCGATTCCCCGGCAAACTGCTGCCGAGCAGGGAAGGCCCCCGGTGCACAGTGCCGTGCCGGGGGCCTTCAAGGGAGGGAGTTGGCCGTGAGGTTCTACGCCACGCCGAGGGCGTGCTTGGCAGCGATGCGGCCGAACGTGGCCGTGCGGCCAGCATTGATGCCCGTGAAGTTGCTGGGGTAGTTATGCGGGTAGAATCCACCCTGGTCGTTTCCACATACGTACAGGCCTACGATAACGCTGCCGTCTTCACGCAGAGGTTGGCTGTTTGCATTGGTAACTACGCCGTGGGTGGTAACGAGCAGCTCGCCAGCGATGCGCGCGGCGTAGTAGGGAGGCTCGTTTACGGCGCTCATGCGGAACGGTTCCTTGCCGAAGTCGGTATCCTTGCCTGCGGCTACCATCTCGTTGTAGCGTGTGACGGCTGCTGCGAACGTGGCCGTCTTCTCGGCATCGAGGCCCATAGCTTTCGCCAGCTCATCGAGCGTGTCGGCTTTTTTGATGGCTCCGCTTTCCAGGTTCGGGGCGAACCAGAATTCGTCGAGATGCTCTTTCGAAATGGCCTCGCAGTCGTACACGTCGGCGTTGAAGGCGGTTCCGGCAGGAGCCGGGGCCAGACGCGAGCAGCCGCAGGTGTCGAACTGCACGATGTCCTCCCAGTAGCTGGCATCCCAGACTTCCCAGGAGAAGTGGCCGGGCTGGTTGAGGCCGCCGGCATAGCTCATGGGGTAGCACTGGTCCTCGTTCATGAAGCGTTCGCCGTTGGCGTTTACGTGCAAGAACGGCTGGCTACCGGGCAGGAATATCTGGCCCTGCCAGGGGCGGCCGAACTCGGTGTCGTCGTTCATGAGGCCACGGTTCCAGATCATGCACGATCCGCCTGCTTCGAGGTAAGCGCCCGCCCAGAGTGCCATGCGAATGCCGTCGCCTTCCTCGGTCACGCTATCGCCCAGCACGCAGTATTCGGAGGCGACGGGCACGAGGTCTTTCAGCATCTCCTCGTTTGCGCCGTAGCCTCCCGTACACATGATGATGCCCTTAGCGGCATTGAACTGGATGTTCTTGCCGTCTTTATCGGTGGCGATAGCGCCTGTGACCTTGCCTGACTCGTCCTGGACCAGCTGCTTTGCAGGGGTGAGCAGGCGAATCTCGCCGCCCAGCTCGGTCAGCACTTCGCTCATCTTCTCTAGATGCAGGTAGGCGCTGTAGTTCGGGCCCTCGGGGTTGTACTCGTCGAGGCAGGGGTTGTAGCACATGGCTGGGTAGTACGCCTTGGGGGCGATGGTCGGGTCGGGGCGGTGCCACTCGAAGGGGAACAGCATGCCTTTGGGCTCGAGCGTCTCCTTCATCCATTCCATCATCTCGCCGGACTTCTCGGCCCACGTCTTGTACAGCACCATGTTGGCATCGCCGCTCTGCGTCATGTTGGCGTGGTTCAGCAGCGCAGGCACGTCTTCCTGATGGTCGGGTTCCAGCTTCGAGTTCAGGGCGCCGATGGCCTCGCGGGCTGCGGCGATGTTGCCGCCCTTCTCCAGCACGATCACCTTGGCGCCGTTTTGCGCCGCCGTGGTGGCGGCGGGAAGACCGCCGTTGCCGGCTCCGACCACGACGAGATCGACCTCGATCGTCTCGGCGATGTCGGTGATAGGCTCGGGCTTGTCGCGCCACGAGGCAAGCTGTGCGGTCTTGCCGCCTTTGCCGCCGGTCGCTTGGGCCTGCGGCGCGCAGCCGGCGAGCGCTCCGGCGGCTGCGAGCGCGCCGGTTGCGGTAAGGCCGGCCAAGAAGTTGCGGCGGCTGATGGTTTTTTCTCCCATGATGAATCCTCCCTTGGTTGCGTGCTCCTTTGGCTACCGAGCGGCGTTTTCTCGTCGGTGCCGATCCGGGCTGGTCGTTCGCGGGTGCCGGACAGGTTTCACCCTACGCGGCGTTTCAGGGAGGGTCATCGCGTGTTTGCGGGTATTTTCCCGGATACCCGCATGGTTGCAGAAGATACCCGAGAACAGGGGAGAAGAAACGTAATACCTGGTGA
>NZ_JAVWUP010000077.1:3029-11959 GCF_036667095.1 Gordonibacter sp.
CCGCACGTTCCCTTGTGGCCCTGCCGTCGTCGCGCGTTGTCAAGGTGTTTTCAGATGGCGGCTCGGCGTTTCCTGCGACAACGCAAAGCATTACGATGATGTTCCGACCACGATGAGGAGGCGACCCGTGCCCACGTTCCGCGAGCTGATGAAGGTGGCGGAAGTTACCTTCAAGGACAACACTTCCGGCAAGCGCATGCGCGAGATCGAGAAAATCCTGCGCAAGCACCATGCCTACTCGGGCCTCACGCCCCAGAAGGCCACGGCCATCTTGGAGGACTTGGGGCCGACGTTCGTGAAGATGGGGCAGATCGCGTCGAATCGCAGCGATATTATCCCAAAGGAATACGCCGATGCGTTCAAGGCATTGCGGGCGAACGTGTCGCCGGTTCCTTTCTCGGTGATCATGGAGACGATCGAGGATTCGCTGGGGCATCCTTGGCAGGAGACGTTTACCGAGATCGAGGAGGACCCGCTGGGATCGGCATCGGTGGCGCAGGTCCATCGGGCACGGCTGGCGCAAGGCGTGCAGTCCGGCGAGCGTCCTGTGGAGGGAACGGCTATCGAGCCAGGTCCTGTTGTGGCTGTGAAGGTGCGTCGGCCGAACGTGGTGGATCAAATGGCTCAGGACATCACGCTGATCAAGCACGTGCTGGCCCTAGCCGACTTGGCGCACGTGGCCGGCGGCATCATGCTGACCTTGGACGGGCTGGTGGATGAACTGGCCCGTACCACGGCCGAGGAAGTGGACTTCTGCGTGGAGTTGGGCAACCTGGAGCGATTCGGACGTGAGCTGGCCGACCAGCCGCAGGTGGAAAGTCCGTATCCTTATGCCGAGGTCAGCACCGACGAGGTGCTGGTCATGGAATACGTGGACGGCCCCCCTATCAACGACCTTGCTGCCCTGCGCGCTCAAGGCGACGATCCGGAAGCACTGGGCCGCCGCTTGGCTGAAAGCTACGTGACGCAGGTCATCGACAACGGGTTCTTCCACGCCGATCCGCATCCGGGGAACATCCTGGTGCGCGAGCATGCCGTCGTGTGGATCGACTTGGGAATGACCGGGTCGCTGTCGTCGTCGGAGCGGGCCATTGTGGGCAAGCTGTTCGCCTCGGTGGCGAAAGGCGACGCGTTCGCGCTGAAAGATGCGCTGCTGGCGCTGGCGAAGGAGCACGGACCCGTCGATCATGGACGCCTCTTGGAGCAGATCGGCGCACTTATGGCTTCGTATGCTTCGTCTGACTTGGCCGATATCAACGTCGGCACGGCATTGCTTGAGGTGATCGAAGTGCTGCGCACGCAAAACCTCACCTTGCCGCCGTTCCTGACCATGCTGGCACGCGGCATGATGACATTGGAAGGCGTGCTGGTGGATATCGCGCCCAAAGCCAGCGTAGTGGGAATCATCTCCGATCACGTGAGGCGCCAGACGTTTACCCTCGATGCGTTTGAGGCCAAAGCAAAGGAGCTGTTCGCCGCCTCGACCGCTTCGGCTGAGGCTCTCACGCGCCTACCCACCCAGGTGTCCAATACGCTGGACATGATCGACCGCGGCCAGGTAAAGGTGGGGGCCGACCTTCATATGCCGCGTGATCTGGTGGCAGCCCTCTATTCCGTTGCTGGCACGGTGTCGCTCGCGCTAATCTCGGCCGGCTTGTTCGTGGGCTCCAGCCTTATTTCGCAGACGAACATGCAGCCAAAACTGCTGGAAGTGCCGCTCTTGGGCGTGCTGGGCTACCTGGGTGCGTTTGTCCTGGGGGTCTATGTGATCTGGCGGACGCTGCTCACCCGCCATCAGCAGCGCAACGACGAGAAGGTGGAGTAGGGTTCCGCCGGCGTGCCGGCCAGCGGAACCCCTCGACGCTGCGAAGGCTACGCCAGCACGACGATGGCGGCGGGGTCCTTAACGCGCAGGGCTGCCGTTTCCATGATACGGAAGTGGTGGTTGAAGTCCACGAACTCAGAGTAGCCTACGGAGAGATCCAGACCCACGGCCAAGTCCAGGTACTCTGGCTCGGCGCATACGAGCACGGCCTTGCCGGTGCCCATCACGCTGGTCATGTAGACGTTGTCGCCGATAAGTTTCTTGATGCGGTCGATCTCCAGCAGGCCGGTGTTCGGCTGCAAGCGCTGCAGGTCCAAGAACAGGTCGGGCGACACGACCAGCACGTAGCGTCCCAGGTACCCGGTCTTTGCCAGTTGCGACACCGCAGCGGTCACGTCGGCGAAGCTGTTCTCGCCCTTGCTCCAGTCGCCCTTCTTCATCTTCGCAGCACCCTTCACGGTCAGCAGGCCCGTGGTGCCCAATGCCGCATTGCCGTTCAGGATGAGGTCGTCCTCGCGACGTGCGGCCTTTTTGGCGGCTGAGATGGCGGGCGCGAGATCGAGGGGCATGCCTGTGCGTGCAGCCAGGTCCATGTCGCGGCCGAGCAGCGTGAAGTTCTCGTAGAACAGCGGCAGCTCAAGCTGCGTGCGACCGACGATGCGGCCGATGCCGTCCTCAAGCACCTCTTCTTTGCCGACGCCGTCCATAGCTACGGTGGTGGCGCCAACGCCCAGCGGGCCGTGGATCTTCAGGAAGCGGCGGCAGGTAAGCTGTTTGCGCGCCGTGTCGATGATAGCGCTGTCAATACGGTTCCATAACTCGGCCGATAGATCGGCTGATTCACGAGCGAGATAATCCATTGCGGTCTCCTTTCAAACGGGGAAGGATCAAGGTTTTTAGTAATGCGGTACCTCTAAAAATAGTTGTACAGTTATCCGCTGCATGCAGCGTACCCGACGTGGCCGTTACGCAAACAAATGTTTCACGTGAAACATTGGGTGTACGGCGAGCGTCTGTTCAGAGCGCGTGCGAGAGTGGCGTACGCACGCGATGCTTATGCGCTTAGGACAGATCGCCGACGGTGGGAGCGGCGGCGGGCTCGGCCGGTGCCGGCGCAATCTCGCCATCTGTCTTGATGCCGAGATCTTCCAGCATCTCGTGTACTTCGCCTTCGCCGTCCAAGAAGAACTCGGTCTCTTTTGGATCTAGGTGGCGCATCAGCGTGATGAGCTCGCCCATGTGGGCCTTCTCCTCGTCGCGGATGTCGGCCAGTACCGCTTTAGCCGCAGGGTCGTCGGTGGCCAGATAGTGCGACTCGTACAGGTAGATGGCCTCGAGTTCTCCGGCGATATCGAGGCGCAGGGCCTGCATAAGCTCGGCGTTCGACATCTTGCGGTCAACATTTCCGGCAAACGGGTTAGCAAAGCTGGGCATGGTGTTCCCTTTCTTTCAATGTGCCGCACGAAGGGTCCTCCGCAGGTTTCTCGACTGCTTTCAGACGGTGGTCGTGCGGCTGTTTCCTTCATCTTGGTGGTCATACTACTCTGGAAACCGCTTGTTGTCTGCTGAAAATCTACCCTTATTGATAATTCTTCTCAATAAGAGCGTATTTGTTTCGACTCTGTTGAGAAATGCGCAAGATTCAAACAAGTTGTCGAGAGCATATGCTGGTCTTTCAGGCAGTACTTCCCGCCTCGTTCTCTCGTTTCGCCAGGCATCGATACGCAAGAACCCCCATGCTTGGGAGGGGGTGCTTGCAGTTGCCGAGCAGCGCGGTTATGTTCAGGCCCAGTCCGAAGTGGTCTTTCGAGGGCGTTTCGCTGAAGAAGGGCGCGCATCCCTGGGCCAGCGCTCGCCCTATGCTGCGCTTGGCGTAGCGCTCGCCTAGTCTTCGGAAGGCTGCTTCACGATGAGCACAGGCATCTCGGCGTGGCGCAGGACGTAGCTGCTCACGCTGCCCAACATGCCGCGCAGGGCGCCGAGTCCGCGCGAGCCCATGACGACGAGGTCGCAGTTATGGTCGTCGGCGTAGGCGACGATCTGCTCGGAGGGTATGGTTTCCTCCAGCATTTCGATGATAATCCTGCTCATAAGGCCCTTGAGCATCGAATCGATATGCTCGTGCAGCTTTTTGTTGGCCTCTTCCACCACGCTGTCGAACAGCGCATGCACCTCTTCGGAAGAGATAGTCTCGCGTGTGCGGCCTTGGGCCTCCAGTCGGTTAATGACCAGTTGCTCGGTATCGACGATCTGCACGATGCGCAGGGTGAGGGTGGGGTCGTCGCGCACGAATTTGAGGGCTTCCGCCAATGCTGCGCGAGCCGATTCAGATCCGTCGTAGGGTACGAGAATGTTGTCGTAGAGCATGGTTTCCTCTTTCCGTCGGGCGACCGTGGGGATGCAGACCCTTTTTGTCAGTATACCCCAGCGTCGCGATGGCGCGCGTTGTCGGTTTGAGAGCGGTGCCAGGAGGTGGGTTCCCGCAGTGGGTTCCGGCAGTGGGTTCCGACCGCTTGGGGCTCTGCCCGCTATCGCGAGTCGGGTGTCGTTTCGCGCTTGCGCCGCAGGGCGTGCGTGGCGCAAGCAGCTCCGGCAAGGGCGCAAAGCGTCAGGGTGCTTGCGGCGGCAGAGGCTGGAAGCAAGGGGTCGTCCGTCCGTGCGAGCGGGTCGGCTACGGGCTTGACGGGGGCGGGCGTGGGCGCAGGCGTCGGTACGGGGTCGGGACCGTTTTTCACCAGGATACGGCCGTCGCCGTTTTCGTTCGCGTAGAGGGAGCTGCTGCTGATTATGCCGTTCAGGTTGTCTTTCAGGTAGGTGATGAGTACCTCGTAATCGAGTCCTTGCTCGTCGACGATAACTTTGCTTCCTTTGAACATGGTGAATCCGTCGCCGCCCTCTTTGAGTAGGTACGATATTGCTGAAAGTGTGTAGGTGCTTGCCGGATCGAGGGGTTGTTCTGCCACGCGCACGTTCTGCACGCGCCGGGGTCCTTCGACGCCGATGAAGTTGCCGCGATTGTCCAGCTTAACGGGAGTGGCGATGTCGGAGCGTATCTCGTAAGTAAGGCCCGAGGTCTGCAAGAAGCCGCCGTTGGGTTCCGGGTAGAGGCGCGCTCCCATTTCCAGCGCATCGAGGATGGTCTGGCCGGTGGTCTCGATCTTGCAGAGCTAGTTTCCGAACGGCATGACGGAGATGGCGTTGCCGTAGGTTATGTCGCCGATGGCAACATCGGAGCGGACGCCGCCACCGTTCGCGAAGGCGATGTCGGTATCGAGGGCGGCGCGCGTGGCGTCGGCGCACACATCGCCGAGGTTCGTCTCGCGTGCGCGTACGGCCCAATTCTTCCGTGCGTCGTTTTCGACGGCGACCAGCTTGACTTCCGTGTAGGCGACCTTTTGGCCCAGTACCTTGTTCAGCTCGTCTTTGATGCCTTTGACGTAGGCGAGCGTGTCGGCATCCTGGCTTACCGGAGGTGCGACCAAGTTGCAGGTGAGGGTGCCGTTCGTTGGATCGATGACTATCTTGCCGACGGACTGCAGCTGCGTGCCCGTTTGCTTCTGCTTGCTTCAGGAGGGCGGCCACTCCGGCGTAGCCGATGGAGGTAGCATTGCCGCTGGCGTCGTGTGTTTCGCTGACGCCGCAGCGCACGTCGTTGGCGTGCAGGATGACGATGGGCTTGGACGGGTTGTGCGGAAGGCGTGCTGTCCGCTGGCTCTGCGGGGTTGCCATCCCTCGGGAGTAGGCCGTCGTTTGCGGGCTGTTCTCCGGGATCGACTTCTTCGTTGCTTGTCGGAGCGTTTTCGTCGGAAGGCTTGGCGGGTTCCCCGGGTGTGCCTGGCGATGCCGTCGCCTGTTCTGGAAGACTGCCTGCGGCGGGGCATCCGGGCTCTTCTGCCCAGCCGGTAAGAGGGCTTGCAGCGAGCGGGAGAGCGAGTACGGTCGCAACAAGGAGAGACAGTAGTTTTCGAGGGAGCGGGTGCTTCATGGCGGTACCTTCCGTGACGGGCGTTTGTGCGCGAGTGGTCGCCCGGTGCGGCTGTTCGGCAGTGCGCCGCCCAGGCTCCTTTGTGCGGTCTGTGACATAAAATGAACAATGTTCAGAAAGTAGTTGCATTCTGTTTTGGGGTGCCTATAATGATCGTTGTTCAGGAAATGAACATTGTTCATTTTGAAGAAAGAGTTGACTGGCAAAGAAGACAGCTTCCTTGTCTGGCTCTCCAAACGAAAGGAAGCGATAATCATGTCCCTCCAACTGATACTGGCGACAACGGCGATCAGTCTAGCTTTGGTGTTCTATACCATCGGCGTGTTCGACGAGCGGAAGCATTCGCTCACCAAGCGCAACCTGATCTTGTTCTGGACCGGCTTCGTATTCGACACGACGGGTACGACCGTCATGACGATGATGGCCCAAGAGGGAGGCTCGCCAGTGCTGGGGATGCACGCGGCATCCGGCGTGCTCGCCATCGTCCTTATGGCCGCGCATGCGACATGGGCGACGGTCACGTACGTGCGCGGTAGCGAGCGGGCGAAGGAGCGTTTCCATACGTTCAGCATCGTGGTGTGGCTGTTCTGGCTCCTGCCGTACACGATGGGCATTCTGCAGGGCGTACCTATGCTGCATATGGCGAACCTGCAAGCGGGTATCGGGTCGCTGCTGGTGGTGGGTGTCGCCGCCTTGATTGCCGCCATCAGCTCGATACAGAGCCGCAAGCACCATCTGCCGCGTAGGTAGCGCCCGATCTCTGGTGCGAGCAGCCGCATGCTCGGTTACCGCTCCTTGGCAATGTGGACCGGGTGCGCCCCCTTCGTCCGCGAAACCGTTCTTGGATGTCGGGCAGCCAGCTCTGCTACGCAGCGTGCCCCAGGTCATAATGATCGACCTGGGGCACGCGGGAGGGGATGGTCGGATGAGGCGCTAGCCGTATATGAGCACCTGAGCCACCAGCATCGCGCCGCCGAACACCAGCACGAACACTACCATGGGCAGCACGAACTTCAGCCAGTGCGTGTACTTCATGTCCAGCATGGTAAGCGTTGCTAGCACCAGGCCCGTGGGGGCGAGGAACAGCATGGCGTATTGGCCCCACTGGTAGGCGCACACGATGATGAAGCGCGGGATGCCCACCGTGTCGGCGAGGGGTGCCAAGATGGGCATGGACAGCACGGCCAAGCCCGACGACGACGGCACGACGAATCCCAGGAAGAAGAAGATGATCAGCAGCATGAGGATGAACAGGGGCCCTGTCATGCCGGACACGGCGTTGGACGACCAGTCCAGCAGCGTGTCGGAGATCATTCCCTGTTCCATGACCAGGTTGATGCCGCGGGCGAGGCCGATGATCAACGACACGCCTACCAGGCTGGATGCACCTTTGATAAAGGCGTCGACCGCGTCTTTCTCTACCACGCCCGACAGGAACATGATGATGATGGTGATAGCCAAGAACGATGCGGCCATCTGCGGAAACCACCAACCCTGGCTCACAACGCCCCACACCATGATGGGGAAGGCTGCCACAAACAGCACTAGAATGGTCTTCTTGCGCCAGGTGAACTTGCCTTGCTCGGGCGAGGGACCCTCGGCTCCCGTGGAGTACAACTCGCTGAACTTCTTGCGATCGGAGTACGTGTAGGAGAATTCCGGGTTCGCCTTGAGCTTCTTGCAGTACCAGTACAGGTACCCGATAACCACGATGGCGCCGGCGATGCAGCCGACGACGCGCCACTCAAGGCCTTCGGTAAACACCGTGCCCGCCGCATTCGAGGCGATAACCACGGAGAACGGGTTGATGGTGGAGAACGTCGTGCCCATCGATCCGGCCAGGAAGATGGCGCCTACGCATACGATAGAGTCGTAGCCCAACGCGAGGAATATGGGTACGAGGATGGGGTAGAAGGCCACAGCCTCTTCCTCCAAGCCGCATGTCGTGCCGCCCAGCACCATGAGAACGCTGACGAGGAACACGAGCAAGAACTCGCGGCCCTTAGTTTTTTTCGTTAAGGCGAGCAGGCCCGACTCGAAGGCTCCACTCTTGTTCACGATACCGATAAGACCGCCCAATACCAGGATGAACACCATGATGTCGGCAGCCTCGATGGTACCGGAGACCATGCTGACGGTTATGTCGCCGATGCCTTTGGGCTGCTGCTCCAGTCGCTCGTAGGTGCCCGGTACCGAGATGGGCTTCGTCAAGGCACCTGAGGTGAACTGTGCGATATCGATGTTCACGCCGGTCTCGTCGAGCGATTCTTGCGTAGCAGGCAGTTCGGTTGCCGTGCCTTGCGGGCTAGTCACCTGGAGCGTGCCGGTATCTGCGATATAGGCCAGCTTTGCGTAGGAGCCGGCCGGCACGAACCAAGTGGCAATGACGGCCAGGATGGTGATGGCGAACAGGATGGTGAATGCCGTGGGGAAGTTAAGCTTGAACTTGCGCTTCTTCTTCTCGACGGGTGGCGCCACCCCTGCCTCCCTGGTCGTGGCTGATGCTGCCATAGACATCCCCTTCCCTTTGCCTGCATCGGACAACGTGACTATCTTCGCTAAGGGGCTTTTGCAGCGGTTCTGAATCGCCCCGAGTTTAGTGGAGAGTACTAGGTTTCGCTTATTCGCGTTTTCTTAGGTCGATTCTGTCATTGTACTACACCTCCTCTCTGCTGGACGGCACCGCAAGAGCACTTGCGGTCGGCGATAACTTGCTTGTAGCCGACGATTGCATCTGTTGAGTAGGTGTATTACACACCGTTCGGCGCTTTGTAACATCACGTACTGCAGCGATTTTATTTAGGGTCAATCACTTCCGCGTTAGGAGACGTTCTTTGGTGAGGCATCTTCTCTACGTGTCTCGACACCCTCAAACAATTCCGACGCGGTTATGTTGAGTCCAGCTGCAATTCTTTCGATGGTATCAAGGGAGATATTTCGCTGCCCGCGTTCGATCTGGATGACAAAAGACTTGCTCAACCCTGTCATCATAGCGAATTTATTGGGTGAAAGGCCAGCCTGCTTACGCAGGACCCTCATCTTATTGTCGAAATCTATCTTTACCAGTTCGCTCATAGGCTACAAGGGTATGCTTTCTTGTCACCTAGTCGGAACTTGTTT
>NZ_JAVWUP010000078.1:0-11462 GCF_036667095.1 Gordonibacter sp.
CCGTTTGCATGACAAAGAAAACGCGGCGTACATGACAAAATCAGCGATCTGCATGATAGGCGGAACCGCTGTTGCGGGGCATACTGCGGGACGTTGAAACTACTTTGAGCTCGTGATCGTTCGCTTAGGAGGCGCACTCGTTATGAAAATCCTCGGTATGGGCATGCCCGAACTACTTATCATCCTCGCGGTCGTTCTGCTTATCTTCGGCCCGAAGCACTTGCCGAAGCTGGGAAAGGCGGTTGGCTTGACGGTGAAGAACCTGCGTGACGGCCTTGGCGAGAAGAAGATTGAAGGGGCCGATGAGGGCGAGAACCTCGTCGAAGCTACGGAAGCGGAAGCAACCGACGCGGTTGCGGAGACGGTCGAGGAAGTTGCCCCGAAGCCGACGAGAACCGTGAAGGCCCGTAAGACCACCACTGCCTAATCGCCAGTAACCAGTTCGCTGCGCCGGCTTTTGGCTGCGCGCATAGCATTACCCCAGAGCGCGACCCTCCCTCCCCGCGCTCGGACATGCGCCCGTGCCTCATCTGGCACGGGCGCATGTCTTTTCCCGTGCTTGTTTGCGGGAGAGGCAAACGGGGGTTCGGAGACGAGGTGCAGCTTGCGGTATCATAGGGTATCCGTTGCAATTCCGATCGCGAAAGGAGGGTGCATGCGCTCGCTCATGCATGCCGGCACCAGGCCGTCTTTACGTGCCGTGCTGGGCTTTGCTTGCAACCAGGGCTTTGTGTTCTCGTTGTTCTATATGGGCACGAACCGCGCGCTCGGCACGGTGCCTGTCGCGTTCGAGCGTGCCGATCTGTTCGGCACCCTCCTGTTCATGATAGCGGCGTTCGCCCTGTTCCGCATCGCCTCGCCCAAGGCGCGCAGCGCTCTTCTGGCGCCGCCGCTTCTGTGGTGCTATGCCGCCTTGCTTGTGGTGGCATCCATCGTCCCCATCCTTCCGGGCACGATGGAAGCGGCCGATATCGTCCTGGAAAGCGTTTTCGTCGGCCTTCCGTCAGGCCTCATGCTTGCCGCTTGGGGCCGTGCTCTGGGCGGACGTGCCGTGTCGCGCTCGGTGCCCGAAGTGTTCTTGGGCTCGGCGCTGGGGGCTACGGCGTGCTTCGTTTTCGCGGCCATTCCCCTGGATGTTGCCCCCTTGGTGCTGAAGCTGCTGCCCCTCGGCAGCGTGTGGGCGCTGTACCTGCTCGCGCGTGGCGAGAAAGGCCAGGACGCGGGACGCTGCGGGGAAGAGGGCGCTTCCTTGCCTGCTTCGGCGGTCCGGCCGACGGCGGGGAACTCGGCTGCAAGCCGCGAGGCATCCTCGGCGGCAACGGAGTCCAGATCCCTGTCGCTGCGGATTTTGCTGGCTACGCCTGCAGAGCGCAAGGAGACGGCGCGTCTGTCGATGAAGATGGCTGCCGGCACGGTGCTGTTCGGCTTGGCGGCGGGATTCATGGAGACGTACGGTTCGGACCCGGGCATGGCGTCTACCCCTACGTTGCCGGCGACCTTGTTGCTGTTCGTGATCTTTTGCGTTGCCGCCTTGCAGTTGTTAGCTGCCGCACGGCGCAGTGTCGGTTCCTTGGGCGGAGATGCGGCCGTCCTTGCCGCCGATCCGGCGTCGGGCGAGCAGGAAGGTCCGCTTGACGACGTGTACCGCCTTGCCGTGCTGGTGATGATGGCGGGTTTCCTGTTCGTGCCGGTGCTGGGCGAATTTGGCGTGCCGGGCGAAGCTATCGTATTGGCGGGTTATTTGGGGCTTTCTGCCGTGTTTGTATCGCTGTTCTTGGTCATGGCGTATATCACGGGACAGGATGCCGCCCAGTCCTTCGCGCACGGCTTCACGGCGCTGTTCGCAGGCGAGGTGGCCGGCGTCGCGCTGGGCAACGTGATAGATGCGTTCTCGGGTTTCGGCGAGACGCCCTATGTCGTGGTGGCCTGTGCAGGCCTGGCGGCGCTGTTTGCCTACCTGTTCCTGTTCACCGAGCGTGACTTCCGGGCGCTGTCCGTCATCGCGCGCGACGCCGACCGTTTCGACGATGCCTGTGCGCTCATCGCCTCGCGCTTCGGACTGTCGAACCGCGAAGCCGAGATACTGCCGTTCGCCCTGAAGGGCCGTACGGGGGAGCGCATCGCTTCGGAGTTCTTCATCTCGAAAAGCACCGTGGACACGCACCTGCGCCGCATGTACGCCAAATGTGGCGTGCATGGCCGCCAAGAGCTTATCGACCTGGGAGAGCGTACGGAGCGGCAGCCGGATGGTCGCTAGCCGCTGCGTCCTTGGCGCACGCCGACATTTCCACCTGCCGCCTTCCAGGTGTGGTGGAAGCAGCGTGCGTGACAGGCTACGCCGATCCTGCCCAGCCGCCCTCCGACAGCGTTTCGCCGTTGAGGCTTTTGAGCGCGAAGCGGCCGCTTTCGTAGACGGCGTAGCTGGCTCGGCCGTCTTTAGGGATGGACGTGCTGCCGGGGTTGACGAACAGGATGCCGCTGCGCTCCTCAAGCATCTTCACGTGTGTATGGCCTGAGAGAAAGGCGCTGCCAGGGGCGAGCGTAGGCGGGTTGTCGGGCGTCATGTCGTCTACGTGCCCGTGGGTCAGGTACAGCACGTGCCCGTCGGTCTCCACCATCGCGTAGTCGGCCCGGCAAGGGAAGTCCAGCACCATCTGGTCTACTTCTGCATCGCAGTTGCCGCGCACGGCTACGATGTACGAGGCCCAACTGTTCAAGATGGGCACGACCTCCTTGGGCGCGTAGTCGTGCGGCAAGTCGTTGCGCGGCCCATGGTAGAGCAGGTCGCCGAGCAGCACGATGCGCTCAGGGCTTTCCGCTTCGACACGCGCGGCAAGAGATCGCACGGCAGATGCCGAGCCATGCAGGTCGGATGCGATAAGCAGCTTCACGGAGCCTCCTTTTCTTGGAAGGCACCAGTGTAGCGCATACCCTATTCCGATAGAACCCAAACGCCTTGCCCGTTGCCTGCCAGATGGGTGGGGAGGGTCCGGCAAGCAACGGGCAAGGCGTTTTCGCGCACGGGATTAAAGGGATGCAATCAGAGTACGGTCGGCTTCTACCTGCTCGTTTGTCATGCGGGCCAGGCCGCGGAAGAACGTCGTGCGTGCCTGTTCGCTCACCGCATCGCAAAACGCCGGAACCCAGCAACCGAGGTGGTCTTCTAGGAAAGCTCGCTGTACGGAAAGGCAGCGTTCGGCTTCGTCGGGGGATTCCGCTTCGAGCGACGAGGCCGTCCGCTCGGCCATGAGGGCCATGAACTCCAGTTCGAGCGACAGGTGGTCTTCCGGCAGGTTGAACGCGTCCTCGACGGCGAAACCTTCCGAGCGGTAGACGGCTACCACTTCGTCGCGCGCCTCCTGCATAAGCAGGCCCTCGGCGCTCGAAAACACCGATTCGTACGGGGCGATGGGATGGGGTCCCATTCCCAAGAACAGCCGATTGTAGTCGGCGGCCACGTCGATGCGCATCTGCTCGGCTGAGGCTGCCGCAAGCTCGTTGAAGAACGCTTCAAGCGGGTCGTCGGCGGGCCGTTCGTCGGCGCCGCCCTGGCGCAGCGCTTCGATGAAGGCCAAGTCGGGGGCGGTGCGGTAGGCGCGGGCCAAGAAGCGGTAGGCCAGTGAGCGGTCGTTCATGAGGGCGGTGAGGTCGTTGGTGTCCATGGGCGTTCCTTCGACGTTGGTATGCGGTCGGCGACAGGTCGTGGCGGGAGGCCTAGCCCGCCGTCCTTGCGGAGGCGGGCTAGGGGAGGGGAGGCCGCGTGCACGGCCTCCCCGGGAGGGTGCTTTTAGGAGACGTAGACGCTCGGAACCGTCTCGCCTTCCATCTGCTTGCCGCCCTTCTCGGCCGCCAGCTTAGCCATTTCGGCAAGGGGGCCGAAATGCAGGGCCTGCAGGGGGCAGGCGGCCACGCAGTGCGGGTTGCCGTCCTCGTTGCGGCCGATGGACAGGCAGGTGTCGCACTTGTCCATGACCGTCTTGCCGTCCCTCTCGATGAACTCGGGAACGTCGAAGGGGCACGCTTCCGCACATGACTTGTCGCCGATGCACTTCTCAAGGTTCACCGTGACGATACCGTCGTCGGCGCGTTTCTCGATGGCACCCTGAGGGCAGGCCCCGAAGCAGGCCGGCTTTTCGCAGTGCATGCACGAGAGGGACTCGAACTTCCTTTTTACGTTCGGGAAGGTGCCTTCGACCGTTTCTTTGACCTCGCGGCGCGCTACCGTGTTCGCCTTGATGCCGTGCCACTGCTTGCATGCTACCTGGCAGGCCCAGCACTTGATGCAGCGGCTCGTGTCGACGTAGAATCCATATTGTTCAGCCATGGTTTATCCCTAACCTTTCGCGATCTTGACGAGCGTCTGCTTGGCCATGGATGACGTGAAGTGGTCGTAGTTCTCGATCGTGTCGTCGTAGAGTACGTTCACCTCGCTGCCGCCGTCCAAGGTTCCGTAGCCGGGCAATCCCAGCTCTTCGCAAGGCTCCCACCAGCCACGTTTGGTCATAAGCACGTTGGGGGCTATGGCTTCGAAGTAGCGCGCCACCATCTTGATATTGCCGTGGGGCGACGTGATGGTCATCCAATCGCCGTCGGCGATGCCGTACTGCTTCGCTGTGGCCGGGTTGATTTTCACCCAGGGCTCAGGCTGCAGCTCGCGCAGGTAGGGCACGTCGTGGTAGTAGCTGTGGTTGCAAAGACGGTATGCGTGGACGTCAGAGATGACCAGCGGGTATTCGGCTACCAGATTGGGTGTGCCGTCCAAGCTCTCGGGCGCGCCCTTGTAGACGGGCAGCTTCTCCAGCGTGCCGGAGTCGGTGGCGTTGGGTTTGCCGCCGATCCATTCGTTTACGCACTGCACCTTGCCACCGGGCAGCGACGCGAACATCTTCTCGTAGGTCTGGTACTCGGGTTCGGTCGGCTTCGCGCCGTCGGTGCGCTCTTTGAACACGTAGCCCTTCTCGCGCAGCTCCTCGAGCGTGACGCCTGACCCGTCCAGCTGCTCGGAGAGCATCTTGTCGATGTCGCCGCCCCAGAAGTCGTCTCCGTAGCCCATTTTCACGGCCAGGTCGAGGTAGTACTGCCAGTCGGAGCGGGTTTCTCCGGGAGGCTCGGAAATTACCTGGTTGATGCCGATGAACGTGCCGGCAGGCATGTTCTTGGTGGAGAACTGGTCGGCAGATTCGTACTGCGTCGTGGCGGGCAACACGATATCGGCGTAGTCGCATGACGAGTTCCAGGCCACGTCCATGACCACGTAGAAGTCGAGCTTCTTCAGGGCTTTCTCGATGGTCTTGGGTTGGCGCGTTCCCGATATGGGGTTCGTCGACTGGGCGAACACGAAGCGCAAGGGGTAGGGTTTCTCGGAGAGGATGGACTGCAGGCCCTTGTTGTAGGCGCTGGTCGGTCCGGATTCCTGCGTCTTCATGTTCTGGAACCAACGCGGGGTCTCGGGTGCCACGAGTTTGGCTACGCCGGCCATCCAGCCGTTTTTCGTGTCCTCTTCGCTGGCGGGCAGGCGGTCGGATAAGAGGTCAATGCCCTTGGTCTTGATGAGGGGTTCGGGCATGATCATGCCCGCTCCACCGCCGCCAGCGACGCCGAGGTTGCCGGTGATGGCCTCGATAAGGCAGCAGGTTGCCACGGTCCAGTGGCTGTCGACCGACTGGTCGCCGATGCCGTTGCCGATGTTGATGCCCATGGGCTTCACGGTGCCCATGAGTGTGGCCAGCTCATTGATCTTCTCGACCGGCACACCGGTGATGGGCGAGGCCCACTCGGGCGTGTACTGCTTCATGTGCTCGGCCAGCTCGTCAAAGCCGCTGCACCAGTTCGCCACGAAGTCGTGGTCGTAGAGGTCCTGGCCGATGATGGTGTTCAAAATGGCCATGGCCAGCGCGCCGTCGGTGCCGGGGATGATGGGCACCCAGTGGTCGGCGTGTGAGCCCAGGCCCTCCTGCATCGGGCGGATGTCGATGACCTGCATGCCCTTTTCCTGGGCGTTCAGGCGCCCGTTAGGATTGCCCTGGTTCACGGCTGAGTTGTCGGAGTTGTAGCCCCATACCACCAAGAGCTTGGTCTTGCCCAGCTGGCCGGGAGCGGTGTCGGTTGCCTTGGCGTGCTCGGGGCCGCCGATGGTCACCAGGCGCGAGAACATGCGCTGCGAGTTGCAGATGGCGCTGTGTAGGTAGTTAGGCGATCCGTGCACGTTGAGGAAGCGGCGGCCCAAGCTGCCGAGTACCGAGTAGAACTGCGGCGAGAGCACGCCGTAGGACTCGGCTCCGTACTGCTCCTTCTGTTCTTTGAGCTTGGCGGCGATGGTGTCGAGCGCTTCGTCCCACGTGATCTGCTCGAACTTGCCCTCGCCCTTCTCGCCGGTGCGCTTCATGGGATAGAGCAGGCGCTCCGGGGTGTAGACGGTGTGCATAGCCGAGTTGCCCTTGGCGCACAGCGTACGGCTTCCGCGTCCATAGTTGTTGCCGGCCTCGGGGTTGCCCTCCACGTTCGTCCAGCGGCCGTCAGTTACGGTGCAGAGCGTCGAGCAATGCGTGCGGGCGGGGCCGCACATCTTGCACCAGGCGTGCTTCACTTCCACGGTGCCGGCATCTTGCCCTGCCGCCTTCCCGCCTTCCTTCTTGTCCGCTTCCTTCAGGCCTCCCTGCGGTGTACAGCCGCCGAGCATGGCCGCAGCGCCCAGCGCGGCGGCGCCCTTGAAGAGCGTCCTTCTCGTCATTTCTGCCATAATCCCTCCTCCTTTTGATAGGTCTCCCCGACCCTTATCCTCTGCAAGATGCCTTTCCGGTTGCTCCCTCGACCTCGGTACCCCTATCGCGACCTTGCCATGCCTTTGCGCTGCAGAGGGGAATATCCTGAGGCGATGTCATTTACGGTACGCTTTCCCCTGCACGTTTTGCATCGTAGGTTTCCTCGTTTGTGGAAATGCGTCGATTATCTGCGTCGACGTATGATTTATATGATGAGTGTCTTGCGCTACAATGAGGCTGCTTGCAGGCAAGGGGTTGTAGGCGGGGAAGGAAATAGCAATGGGAACTGGTTTTTCTGAGCGTTGGGGGCATCTACGGGGACATTTGCGCGATGTGACGCTGGCCGATGTGTTCGACATTCGCGCACTCGGGTTTGCCTTGAGCCTAGCGTGGGCCTATATCGTGCTGTTCAGCACGACGATTCATTTTTCCATGCGCAACGACGTGAGCCACCTCAACAGCGTGGTGGGGTTTTCCAGCGTAGGCGTGCTTGCAGTGCTGCTGTTGGCTGCTTTCGCGTCGCGGCCGTTCATGGGTGCCATGCGCAGTGCGCTGGTGCGGTGGGCGGCTCCGGTGGTCATGGCGGTTGCGACGCTGACGCTGGTGATCGTCGACATAGACGTTATACGCCAACCGTGGTGCTCGTTGGCCTCAACTTTGGCCGGCGGGGGCTTGGGGGTCTTGTACCTGGCGTGGGGATCGGTGTTCAGGGGCGTTCCCATTGCCCGCGCGGTTGTGAACACGGCCTCGGCCTTCACGTTGGCGGCTCTGCTGTTCGCGCTTGCGGTGGCACTGCCCCGTCCGGTGGGCGTGGCGCTGACCGTGGCCTTGCCCTTGGCGGTGGGCTTCGTGCTGTTCACGGTGCTGGGCGTGTGGCGCGAGTCGCCGGAGATCGAGCCGCGCCGGGTGAGCAGGGGGGCGTTCTCGGTTGGCGCTGTGCTGTCGCTCGGGGTGCTCTCGTTTGCCGAATCCCTCATGCGGGCCCTGTTCTTCAATGCTTCGCCCATCATCAGCGAAGGGAGCTATCCATGGCTGTTCCTGCTGGCCACTATCGTGTCGGTGGCGGTAGTA
This sequence comes from Gordonibacter sp., assembly GCF_036667095.1. NCBI lineage: Bacteria > Bacillati > Actinomycetota > Coriobacteriia > Eggerthellales > Eggerthellaceae > Gordonibacter > Gordonibacter sp. The sequence continues at coordinate 7,833 of NZ_JAVWUP010000078.1, forward strand.
GTGGCTCCGTTGCTTGCGTCGAGTGAGCTGGATTTCTCTTTGGCCTACCGAGTCAGTGCGCTCGCCTTGGCGTTCGTGTTCCTGTTGCTGCCCATTCTCGACCTGGGGTCATTTGCCGCCGATTTGCTGGCGTTGGTCATCTACTGCGTGGTTACCTTGCTCATCTGGACGGCATTGGTGCGCATCACGGGCTTGTACGGAATCTCGGCACTGGTCGCGTTCGGTATCGGATGGGGTGCCCATACGGCGGGTTCGCTTGCGGGTACGTTCGGCGGGGCTTTGCTGGGGTCGTATCTGGAACTGACGCCGAAGCTCTTGAGCATCCTTGCGCTGGCCTGTACCTGCCTGTTGTTCTTCGCTTACGTGGTTCTCTCCTCGAAGCGGTTTCTCGGGCGCTTGTCTTGCAGCGATGCGGGTGCAAGGCGTCGTGGAAACGGCGGTCGCCGTCCCTTTTGCGACCGATGCAGCAAGCTGGCCGAACAGCACGGTCTTACCCCGCGCGAGCAGGAGATCATGATGCTGCTGGCGAAGGGGCGCTCGACCCCGCGCATCTGCTCGAAGCTGGGGTTGACTACCGGCACGGTGAACACGCATTTGACCCACTTGTACCGCAAGCTCGACGTGCACGACAAACAGGAGCTTATCGACTTGCTGGAAGAGGCGGGGGACGCCTAAGTAAGGTCGGCGCAGTACCCGCGTGCGACGAGGTGTTTGGCGCTTGTCGGGAACAGGTGCGCGTAGAGCGAGGTGAAGTAGCCGTCGGTCATCGAGGACAGATAGTCCACCACGATCTGGTTGGGCTCGGTTTCGAGGTACGTCTCGCGCTTGATAGAGGCCGACTTCTCTGCCAGGTAGTCCACGTGGTGCCGGAACACGGGCGACGATTCGTCGCCTGCCTCGAGGTCGGCCAACAGGCGGGCGTACAGCTCCTCGAACATGTCCTCGACGACGTTTCCGTCGCCCTCGGCCAAGCCCTCGCGTTGGTAGATCAGCTCGTAGTTCTGCTTCTTTGCCCGCTTCAAGTCGTCGAACATCTCCGGGCTGAGCGCGATGCGGTCGGTGCCGTAGCTGTTGTTGACGATGTCGACGGTGAGGTTGTTGATGATAGCCGCGTTCGTCTTGCCCATGACGGCCGAATCGAAGGGCGCATACGAGGAGAGGACGCCCATGTCGAGGGCATCTTGGCGATCCTTGCCCACGTAGGCGATCATGTCGCTGACGCGCACGACGCAACCTTCGAGTGTCGAGGGACGCAGGCACTTGATGGTGTTCTCCTCGGCCGTGCAGGCTTCCACAAGCCCATCGAGCGCCTCGAAATCGTACGTTTCCCCCATGCGCAGCACCTGCTGGGCAAACTCGCCGTTGTGGCAGAGCACGCCGTCGAGCGTCTGTAGGCTGACGTTGCGGCGGTACAGCTGGTCGAGCACGCGCACCGAATGCACGTTGTGGTTGAAGTAGCGCCCGGTGCGGGCGTGGTAGCTTTGGCTCAGGTAGCGCTCGCCCGCGTGCCCGAACGGCGTGTGGCCCACATCGTGGCCAAGGGCGATGGCCTCGATAAGCTCGCAGTTCAGCCCCAAAAGCGATCCGATGCCGCGCGCCACGCGGCTGACCAGTTGCACATGCAGGCCGCGCCGCGAGATGTCGTCGTTCTCCACGAACGAGAACACCTGCGTCTTGTCGGCGTAGCGGTTGTAGGCCGGCACGTTCAGTATCTTCTCGATATCGCGCGCGAAAGCAGGGCGGGTGAGCGTGGCCTCGTCGTGCTGCTTCGCCTCGCGGCGCAGTACGCGGCCGTCGTCGAAGGCATGAGGGTTCTTCCATCCGGCGGCGCGGTCGGCGCGGATGGCTTCCTCGACGGATACGTCGAGCTTCAAATAGGGGATACGGTTCGTGTTTTCCGGTGATGTGCGCTGTTCCATGCGGAGTCCTCGGGTCGCCGTCGCCCTGCCGCTGCAATCGGGCACCGCGGCAGGGCTTCTGTCTTGTTCGAGGATATTGTAGCGCATGGCGCGTCTTGAGTGCTGTGAGGCAGGGCCTCAGTAGCGGAACAAGGCAGCTGCACCGGCTTTTGTGGGCATGTCACTGGCGGCCAGCACGTACACGTCGCCGCCTTGGCGCAGCGCCGCCTGCGCGAGCGCGTCTGCAAGGTCGCTGCCTGCAAGGTCTCCGCGTTCGCCGTGGTCGGCTTTCGTCTCGTGGGAGACTTTGCCGGTGGCCTCGTCGAACGTGCCCGGCAGTTCGCGCCCCTCCTCGACGAACAGCGCACGTACTTTGCGCTCGACCAGCGCCATGCCTATTTCGGCCGCATCGTCGGTGCTGCCGCCGTGAGCGCGGCGGTTGGCGTAGTCCTTGATGAGCGAGGATGCGCGCGCTTCCCGGGCGCGGCCGATAACGGCCGCGGCATCAGCCAAGAGCTCGGCCGTCGACAGCTCGTCGACGTTTTGCTCGATACCCTCGTCCAGCAAACAGCCGATATCGGCTACGCGACGGAACAGGGCCTGGTGCTCGGGCAGCGCCACCAGTACCACCGGCACCTCGCAGGCGGGCATGAGGTGCTTGGACACCGTCTCGCCCACGTAGCGGAAGAACTTCTCGGACTCCTCTTTGCGCACGTCGTCGCGCGAGCGGTAGTTGTGGTAGGGCGACATATGCCCTTCGAGCGTGGTGTAGTCCAGCGCCGGGCGTCCGTCGTATTCAAGCGGGTAGAGCTCGCTGAACTGGTCGTCGGTGCCAACGGGTAGCACCGCACGGTCGAGCGAGGTGAACGACCCGCGGATGAAGGAGAACCGATCGGCCGATAGTCCCAACAGCACGTAGCGCGACCCGTATTGGAAGTCGCGTAGCAGTGGCTTCAAGAAGAACGTCTCGCCTACCTGCACGCGCGGCTCGACAGGGAAGGGTAGGCGGTAGACGCAGGCTTGCTCATTGGTTGCCAGCACGCCAAGCCCGCGCACCCCCTTGTCGCCGACGATCTCGGCAGGGTTTGCGACGATGTACTCAAGCGTCTCGGCAAGCGACGCGAAACTGCGCTTGCCGAAGGCTGCTGTCAGCTGTTTTTTGGCCTCGGCGACCAAGTTCCCCAGCAGGATGCGGTCGTGGTAGAAGCCGTCATCGCCGCCGTGCAGGGGCAGGTAGACCGATGCGGCAGGGCTTGCTGTCCGGTCGGGCAGCAAGGGAGAGAAGTCCGTCGCAAATACAATGCGGTCTTTTACAGGGTCTCTCATGAGGTGCTCCTCCGTGTTCTCGTCAAGCGGGTGCCGCACTGGCCACCGCGCCCTCTTGGTTGCTGGTCCCTAGCATAGTCGCGGCGCGCCTGCGCCCGCGAAAGCGCAACGGTACTGTCAGCGTCCGGTTGTTGTTTTGCTGATTGAGGACAGGGTCGGGCCTCTGCTCTGTATTGTGCGCTGCCATATTCGTCTCATCAGGTAAGAGCGAAAGGCTTTCTGTTTCGGTATTCGCCAAAAAACGCGGAGTACGCAGGGCGCAGCGCAGACCTTTTCACTGTAGACCTGCTGCGGCAACGACATGCCTTCCGCTTGTTTCGCACACTGTCCAGGCGGCCTGCCTCTGCCCGCTTGCCTTGCGCTATACTGGACGATGAAACCATACGGAAAGGCGGCGCATGCGCAA
>NZ_JAVWUP010000079.1:0-11166 GCF_036667095.1 Gordonibacter sp.
CAGTAGTTTTAAGGGGGGCCGCATGGCTCCGTCACGCCCCTCGTGGGCGTGCGGGTTGAAACTCTTTTTCATCCGGTCTGAGCGTGTTACATCGTGGTCACGCCCCTCGTGGGCGTGCGGGTTGAAACGCAAAGGATGGCAAGGCCCGCAAATCGTTGATCGGTCACGCCCCTTGCGGGCGTGCGGATTGAAGCGAGGTAATCAAGCTTGAGCACTACGGCGCGGCTGCTTTTCCGTTCATGATACCCCGTGCACTTCGAGTCCGAGATAGACTCATGAGCCTGACAAGAATGCTCTGGAACTTCCATCAATAAAGTCCCAGAGCAAATAAGGCAGGTGAGGTTCAATCTTCGCTGCGAATGCTAAACGGCAGCGCCTCCGTATCCCATTGCGCTGCCAGCAGCGTCGCGAACTGGAACGTCGTGCAGTCCACCAGACCGCGGTTCGTCAGGCGCAGTTCGGGCAGGCAAGCCAGGGGGATCAGGGCCATCGTCATGAACGGGGAAGGCATGGTGCAGCCGATCTCAGCCCAGGCCTTCTCCATGCCGTGCACTTTCTCGCTTAGCTCCTCGGTCGGCAGGGCGTCCATGAGACCGGCGATGGACAGCTCCACCAGGCCCAGTATCTCGCCATCGACCACCACCATGCCTCCTCCGCAGGCTATAAGCGTATTCGCAGCCAGGGCCATGTCGTCGTCGTTCGTGCCGACTACCAGCAGGTTGTGGGCATCGTGCGCAACGGTGGACGCCATCGCCCCGCGCTTGATGCCGAAGCCCTTCACGAACCCGTAGCCGAACTTTCCGGTTTCGTGGTGACGCTCGAACACGAACGTCTTCAGCACGTCTTGGCCGATGTCGGACTCGAGCTTGCCGTCGATCACGGGCAGGTCTTTCCAGGCCGAACCGTAGCGCATCATGGCGTACATGCCGAAGCGCATCTTCGCCAGCGCGTCCTCAGTGCGGGTGGACTCGTGGCAGCAGCGCACACCCGAGGCGACATACGCGTTCAGCCCACGGTCGGTTTCGGGCATGGAGTAGTGGCCAGTCACGATCTTGCCCGCGCGCAAGGTTTCGCCCACCTCGCCGTGTGCATGGTCGGTGCCGCCCAGGATGCCGGGGAAGTTCATCATCTCACCGAGGCCCACCACGCTCGGCCAGTCCATCGTCTCGGCAATGTCCTCGGGGCCGACAAACGATCCCGTGTCCTCGAAGCCGGGCACGGCCGGCACGCATGAGGGGGTGTTGATCATGCCTTGACTCCTTAAGGGGACGGCGTCGCTAGTCGGCGCACTGGCTGATGCGGTCATTATCACGCGATCGCGGTGTGGTGTCGGGGCAGGAGAGGCGGTCTTCAAGCGGAATGGGCAAACGCCGTGCGAATCGTTTCTTGCAAAGAGGGTGGTGCCGTAGTAAAGTGGTTTTCGGAAAGCTAACGATCGTTAGCTAAAGACGGAGAGGGTGCTGCGGAGAGCTTCGAGCATAGCTCGTGCCCTTCGTAGCGCGGAAGGAAGGCAAGGGCCATGCTTGACAAAATCGCGCGAGGGTTTGCCTTTTTCATTAACTGGTTCAACGGAATATGCGCGGTGGTCTGCGGCTGCATAATGATGCTTGCGGGCCTGAGCATGCTCCCGGCCGAGATGGATGGTTTCATGCCGCTGTCTATCTACGACAACTTCCCCCTCCACGACGTGTTCTTCACCAGCCACTTCTGGCCTGGTTTGGCGCTTTTGCTGGTGAACGGTGTCGCCAATATCGTGGCGTTGGTGTTCCGCTTTCGCGGCGACCGCATCGCCTCGTATCGGTGGGGTGTGACGGCGGGCATTCTGCTGATCGTGTGGACTGGGGTGGAGATGGTCTTCGTTCCCAACGAGATATCCGTGGTCTATATGATCATCGGCGTTCTACAGCTTGTGGCGACCTGGTGGGCGCTGCGTACTTGGGGGATTCGCGCATGACGGCGCGCCGCGATACGAAGGCCGCTATCGTAGAGGTGGCGCTGCGCCTGTTCGCTGAGCGCGGCTACGAGGGTGTGGGCGTGCGCGATATTGCCGAGGCGGTGGGCATCCAGCCGGCCTCGCTGTACAAGCACTATGCGGGCAAGCAGGCTATCTTCGATGCTGTCGTGGAGCGTATGAACGCTGCCTACGACGATCTCGTGCTCAAGCTGCAGATGCCTGACGGCATGGTTCCCGCTGGTGCGACATCCCAGCTGGCCGAAGGGTACGCGACGCTTCCTCCGGGGGCGATCGAGGCTATGAGCGTGGCGATGTTTCGCTATTGGACCGAAGACGAGCATGCCGTGTCCTTCCGACACCTGTTGGTTATGGAGCAGTACCGCAGTCCCGCCATCGGACGGCTGTACCGTAGCTACTTCATGGAGAAGCCCCTTGAACATCAGGCGAAGCTGTTCGCCGAGATGATGCGGGTAGGTTACTTCAAGCAGAGCGATGCCCGACTCATGGCCATCGAGTTCTTCTCGCCCATCTTGCTGCTTATGGTGGCGGCCGATGGGTGCGAGAGTGCCGCCGAGCGCAACAAGATCGCGGATTGCGTACGCGCCTACGTCGAGCGCTTCGGGCGCATGCATGCGCGAGAAGGTTGACCCGGACAGCTGTAGTGCGCGCCCGTGCTAGAATAGTGCGCAATCCACGCAAACCGCTTTGAACCGAGGCTTCATGAATATAGCCGTAAGCGCCTGCCTGCTAGGGGAGCCCTGCCGCTACGATGGCATGGCCGTGCCGTGCTCGGCAGTCGATGACCTGCGAAGCGCCCACCAGCTGCTGCCGATTTGTCCCGAGTTGGCAGGTGGCCTTGATGCTCCTCGACCTCCTTGCGAGATCGTCACGCGGGAACGGGCGCTGCGCGTGCTGAACGTCGAGGGACAAGATGTCACCGTGGCGTTCATGTCAGGTGCCCAGGCGACGCTGGCGAGCGTACGTGCGGCGGGCTGCAAGCTTGCCATCTTGAAAGCACAAAGCCCCACCTGCGGAAACGGCATCATCTATGATGGCACGTTCACCGGTACGCATGTTGCGGGATATGGGGTGGCGGCACGTTTGCTGCGCGAGGAGGGCATCCGCGTGCTCAGCGACTTGCAGCTCCAAGAGGTGCTCGCTGCTTCCCGGCGCCGCCATCCGGATGCACCCCCGGCCCTTTTCGCCGAGTCGTCGGGCGAGTGCCCCGTGCTCGAAACCGAGCGCCTTGTACTGCGCGCTTTGGGGCCAGACGACGCACCCGACGTGTTCGCCTATTGCAGCGATCCTGATATCGGTGCCGATGCCGGCTGGCCCCTGCATCGCACGCTCGAGGATTCGCGCCTGTTTGTGACACAGATAGCCAACGCCCCGCACGTGTTCGGCATCTTCGAGAAGCGCGGTGAAAGCACCGGTCCGTGCAGAGGCTCGGTCGGTCTTATCGACGACCCGCACCGCAAAAACGTCGATTGCCTCATGCTGGGCTACGCGCTTGCCAAAGAAGCTTGGGGCCGGGGCCTCATGACCGAGGCGGTACGCGAGGTGATCAGCTATGGCTTCGAAGAACTGGGCCTGGGAATGGTTACGGTGAACCACTACGCCTTCAACCAGCGCTCGCGGCGCGTCATCGAGAAGTGCGGCTTCCGACTGGAGGGCACCCTGCGTGGCGCCGAGCCCGGTCCGGACGGCATGCCTCAGGATATGACGTTCTATTCGCTCGGTGCGGAGGAATGGAGAGGGGAGGGGCTTTAGGTCCCAAGGCTCCTGTCGGCGAAGTGTGCATTGCCTGTCCGGTTTCCCTCTCTTCCCTGTTGAAGGTTCGCGTCTGGCAGGTTCGACTTGCCGATAGGCTATAATCGTCTCTTCGCATACGAGGAGATGGAAAGGGCGGCGATGGCGGCCAGCAAGCAGCAAATGGCGAGCGCGTTTTCGAGCCTGGCACGGAAGAGCCCGGTTGCGGCTGTTGTGGTTGCACTGGCGCTGGTGTTAGCTTTGCTTGGCTCGTGGATCTGGTCGAGCGTGCAGCCGGTCGATTCCGCCTCGGCCGGACCTTCGTCTTCGGCCCCCTCGCTTTCGTCTGTTGTTGCTTTTGATGGTGCGCTTGAAGAAGCCGTGGTCACGCACGTGACCGATGGCGATACGATCAAGGCCCGGCTTCCCGACGGCACGGTGAATTACGTGCGCCTCGTCGGCATCGACACGCCGGAGAGCGTCGCCGAGGACCAGTCGCGCAACTGCGAGGAGGGCGTCATCGCCTCAAACTACACAAAGTCGCTCGTGTCTGTCGGCCAGACCATTTGGCTGCAACGCGACGTCTCCGAGACGGATCGTTACGGCCGCTGGCTGCGCTATGTATGGCTGGAGAAGCCGGACGATCCGACGAGCAAAGACGAGATTGCCTCGAAAATGCTGAACGCCATACTGGTGCGCGAAGGGTATGCGCAGGTGAAACATTATTCTCCCGACACAACACTGTACAACTTCTTCAAAACGCTGGGCGACGAGGCTATAGCCGAAGGCAAAGGCGTGACGCGCAAATGGGCGTAAAGAGGGGGAGCGAGGATCTTGAGCACGCCGCGTCGAGGAAGGCTTGCGCGGCGGAATCGTCGGCTGATCATGTGCCGGAAACCTCGTCCGAGATAGCAACGGGAACACCACCCGAAGCCGCTGCTCCCGCAGACGATTCCAGCCGCGCGCAGTTGGCGGCGCCGGGTACTGGCGAGCAGGCGGAAGCGCCCCGGCCGGCTTACTTCATGTACGTGCTCTCCTGCGCCGACGGAACGCTCTACACGGGTTATACTACCGACGTCGAGCAGCGCGTGCGCACGCATAATGCCGCCAAGGGCGCCAAGTACACGCGCGGCCGTCTGCCGGTCGAGCTGGTCGCCCAAGCACAGTTCGCCTCCAAGCACGAGGCCATGAGCGCGGAATACCGCTTCAAGCGCCTGACGCGCTTGCAGAAGAACGTCTTGCTCGACCGCATGCGCGATGCAGACCCTGCCGATGCTGCTGCGTTCCTGCTAGAATAGCGACCGACCATAACCCGCCAGCGAAAGGAACCACCGTGCTTGTCTCCTGTTTGGACAACTCCGACCGAAACGACTACCTCTCCGATCGCATGCGCACCGCATATGCGTTCCTGCGCGAGGCGGACTTGGCGAGCCTTCCGCTCGGCCGCACAGACATCGACGGCGATGCAGTGTTCGCCAACGTGCAAGAATACGAGACCGTTCCGGCTGCTGACAAGCAGATGGAAGCGCATCGCCGCTACTACGACGTGCAGTACGTCGTAGCGGGCGAGGAGTTGCTGCAATACGCCCCGCTCGACGGACTTGCCGCAGCAGCACCGTTCGACGAGGAAGCCGACTTCGGCCTGTTCGAGACGCCGGATGCCCCGAGTGCCGTCGCTCTGCACGCAGGCGATCTGGCCGTCCTCGCCCTCGAAGATGCGCACAAGCCGGGATGCGCCCTGCATGCCCCCTCTCCGGTTCGCAAAATCGTCGTGAAGGTGCTTGCCTAGCTGCCCGCCTTGGCCGCTGTGGCGGTGCGGTCGTTGCGACTCTGCTGCAATTGTTCGTCCCGCCCCGCCTCGTGGTATGATGCGGTGCTTGAAGATTAGTCGGTTTTGAAGTTGAAGGAAACCCATGCAGACCTACATCGCCCACTATCGCTCGCCAGCGGCTTCCGATACCCGTGCTACCGGGTTGTTCGAGTTCGAGAGCGATGCCCGTGTAAACTCCAAGGGAAACCTACGCGATGCTCGTCTGAAAATGCTGGAGACGTACGGCAAGGATGCCGTGTCTTGGAGCATCGACAAGGTCGAGCGCAAGAAGGCCACCGATACCGTGCAGGGCGGACAGCTGGAACTGGATTTCCGCCCGCCGAAGAAGCAACGTGTGCGTGCGAAGAAGAAGGAATACTGGTAGGCTCTGCCCGCCGCGGTTTCGATGCAGGCTGCTGCGTCGGGGGTACGGTTTCGCTGCCTCGGTGCAAAGAGGCATTGCTTTCGTCTCGCAGGCGATGCCCTGTTCCCGATGACAACCTTGCTTCATCGCGCGAAAGAAGATGAAGCCCCGTGCGTGAACCGCTATAATAACCTCCCATACCAACATTGCACGCCCGTTCCCGTTGCCCGAGAGACGAGGGGGAGGGCGTCTGAGAACCAGGGAGTACTCATGAAGAACAAGCAGGTGAAATTCCTCAAGAAACTGCTCGAAACGCCGTCTGCCACCGGCACCGAGATTGCCGTGGCGGCCCTCGTGCGCGATCGTCTGGCCGAGGTGGCCGACGAGATCGAGACGAATGTCATGGGGTCGGTGCACGCCACCCTTTCCGGCAAAGGCACGGGGCCGTCCCTTATGTTGTCTGCGCACATGGACGAGATCGGCCTGATGGTCACCTATATCTCCGACGAGGGCTTCCTTTCGGTGGCATCCGTCGGCGGCGTTGACGCGGGTGTTCTGCCCGGTATGCGCGTGGACGTGCATGCTTCGGGCGCATTCGAGCCCTTGCGCGGCGTCGTGGGACGCAAGCCTATCCACCTCATCGATCCCGACGAGCGCAAGAAGGTTACTCCTATCGACAAGCTGGTCATCGATTTGGGCTTGCCGGCAAAAAAGGTGAAGAAGCTCGTACGTGTGGGCGATGTGATCACGTTCGGCGTGGGCTTTGAGCGCTTCGGCCGCAACATGGCCGTATCGCGTGCATTCGACGACAAGGCCGGCGTATGGGTTGCTGTGCGCGTGCTGGAGAAATTGGCGGAAGCCGGCCGTGCATCGGGCGATTTCATCTGCGCTGCCACGGTGCAGGAGGAAATCGGTACGCGGGGCGCGGAAACGTCTGCCTATTCCGTGTTCCCAGACGTGGGCCTCGCCTTCGACGTGACGCACGCCACCGATTATCCGGGCATCGACAAGACGAAGCACGGCAAGATCGTCTGCGGCGAGGGCCCCGTTATCGCTCGCGGCCCCAACATCAACCCCGAGGTGTTCGAGCGCTTGGTGGCCGCTGCCGAGGCCGAGGGCATCCCCTACCAGATCGAGGCCGAGCCGGGTGTGACGGGTACCGATGCGCGCGCTATCCAGATGGCTCGCGGCGGCGTTCCCACCGGCCTGGTGTCCGTGCCGCTGCGCTACATGCATACGCCTACCGAGGTGGTGTGCCTGGACGACCTGGATGCCACGGTGAAGCTGATCGTGCGCTTCGCGCTGGATTTGGACGAAGACGCCTGCTTCGTGCCGGGTATGGGCTCGGCCTCTGTAGGCGAAGCAGACGAACTGGCTGAGGATGTCGCCGAAGCCACCGAGGCACCCGAGACGGCGGCGCAAGCGCAATTCGACAAGACGGGTGTAAAGTAGCATCCATGAAACGCGAAGAGAAAACCATCGCGAAGAACCGCAAGGCCTTCCATGAGTACGAGATCATGGAGACCTTCGAGGCGGGCATCGAGCTCACCGGCACCGAGGTGCGGTCGCTGCGCGAGAACAACTGCCAGCTTACTGACTGCTTCGCGCTGGTGCGTGGCGGTGAGGTGTGGCTGCACAACGTGCACATACCGCCGTACTCCAACGGCAACCTCGCCAACGTCGATCCTGATCGCAAACGCAAGCTGCTGCTGCACAAAAGCCAGATCCGCGAACTGGAGCGCAAGACCACCGAGAAGGGCATGGCGCTCGTGCCGGTGAAGATATACTTCAAGCACAATTCTCTGGTGAAGGTGGAACTGGCCGTCGCGCGCGGCAAGAAGCTCTACGACAAGCGCGCCAGCATGGCCGAGCGCGATAATCGCCGCGAGGTCGAGCGTGCACTCAAAGAACGAAGCCGCTAGAATAGCAACCGTATCGCGCCGACGATGTCGCCGACGCCGACTCGAAGGAGGCCGCAATGGGCTTGGACGAGGAATTGGATAAGATCGAAGACGGCGCTGAAACACAAGCCGAGCAGATCGACGAGGAAACCGAGCTTAAGGACGTCGAGGAGTTCCAAGACGACGAGCTGTTCGATCCGCAGGCAGAAGAGTCCGACCTAGAGGAGGCCTACGAGGGTTTCTTTGCCGAGGAAGGTCCTGACGGCGAGGGCGAGACCAGTCCCGACGGCTACGATGGCGGTCTTGCCGCAGTTGTGGAGAAAAAGACGGGCTTGGATCTGTCCGAAGAGGGCTTCCATATCGTTGGCGATGACGATCCGAATGCACTTGAGGACGAGCTGGCAGAAGAAGGTATGCTTGACGAGTGCGAGGGCGACGAGCTGGCCGAAGACGACGAGGATGTCACCATCGACGAGCCGATCGACGAAAACGACGATTTCGAGGTAGTGGAGCTTGAGATCGACGACGATGATATTGTCGCCTACCTGGAAGACGAGGACGGCAACCGGGTCGGTTTTGTCGTGATGGAGGAAGGCGAAGAAGTCGAGTACTTCTACGTGGACGACGAGGGGGATGTTGTCAAGGGCGATACGGACGAGGACAACGAGTTCGACCTAGGCATCACGAAAGAGGGCGTCGCGCAGGCGACCTCCGACGTGAACGCCATCTACAAGGACGGCATTGCGGTAGTCTCCGAGTTGAAAGATGCCGTGTTCGACATCAAAGAGGCGTTCGATTTCGGCTTCCTGAAGAAAAAGTAAGCCAGCAGGCAGTTGAACTGCTCGGATAGGCATGAATCCTGACGAAAAAGGCCCCTTGCCGGATAGGCAAGGGGCCTGTTCGGTGTTGGTGGAGGCGCGGAGAATCGAACTCCGGTCCATACTACATAATCCACGAGGCTCTACAAGCTTAGTCGATGGTCGGCATTCGGTCGGACTCGGTCCATTGACAAACGTCGCCTTTCCTAGCCAGTTCAGTCTTTGCCTGGGCCATACCGGCTACGTGCTCAGGCGCATTCCCCTCAGTTGATGCCGAACCAAGGGGCGGGGAAATCCCAAGGCCGACAGCCAGACGCTATTAAGCAGCCATGGCGAGCGCCGGAGCGCTCTGAGTGTTGTTCTTGCCAATTAATTTGACGGTACCCCTGTTTAACGTGGCGAGGAGACCACGACCTGCTCCTCATTTCAAACGTACCATGTCGAAACCAGTCGCCCCCGATTGGTGAAAATGCAGCGGTTCGGCACTCGGACCGAGTTGCCGGACGCCACAAGGGGGATGGCCCCACCTTTTCAAAGAGCTGCACGGCTGCTTGCCGTGCGCCGCTGCACCAGGGTGCCGCGGAACGTACATTTTATCCCGCCACCGTCGTTTGTCAAGCAAGCACTTGCCCTTCGAGCATCAATCATGTGTTGATTATCGAAGAAAATCACGTACGAGGCATGGCGAATTTGTGATGCGTGTAACCTTAGGGGGAAGTTAAGCGTTTTGCATACAGGAAGATTTCCCTTATCTTGGTATAATGCAACTGATACTAGAATAACGCGAGTACGCAGACGAGTCTATGAGAGTCGCATATGAATGATAAGAACAAAAACGGCAAGGCCCGGCATGCCCGTCATGCAGCGCCTCCGTTGCAAGAGGGCGATACCAAAGCACAAGGGGGACAGCCTTCGTCGTCCGACCACGGTACGTCCCCGTCCAGCGCAATGCCCCCCGTGTTTCCCCCGGGCGCTCCTGCCTCGCCGAAGGCAGGAGCGGCTTCTTCTGCTCCGAACCCGCCGGCAGCGATGCCGCAGGCGGTGCGACCCGTCGCTCCCTCTGCGGGTCCCGTCGGCCAAAAGGCAGCCATACCCGGGTATGCAGGCGGCCCTCTGTTGCCGGTTGACATCAACGAAGTCGATGTCAAAAGGAGCCGTAAGCCGCTTAAGGTGCTTGGCATTGTGCTCGGCATCCTGCTTGCCCTCGTCGCCATTGCCTACGTGGCTGGATCGGTCGTGTTCATGGACCGTTTCATGCCCAATACCAAGATCGGCGACCTGGACGTGTCGTTCAAATCGTCTGCCGAGGTGCAGGACCTGCTGTCCGGGGTCATCGACGACTATGCGTTGAAAGTGGAAGGCCAAGGCTTCTCGCTGGCCCTCTCGGCGAAGGACGCGGGCATGGATCTTGACGGCAAGAAGGTCACCGACGCCATGCATGCCGAGGTGAGCCCGTGGACATGGCCTCTCGAGATAGCCCGTCAGCACGACGAGACCGAGAAACTGGCGGCCTCGTACAACGAAAGCGGTTTGGGAGATGCGATCCGTGCGGCAGTCGATCAGTTCAACGCTACGGCAAAGCCTCCGACGAATGCGACCGTTGCCTATGATGCCACGGCCAAAGCGTTCACTGTCCAACCCGAGGCCGTGGGCACCCAGCTGAACTACGATGCCGTTATCGGTGAGGTCGACAAGGCTGTCGTTGCCTTGGAGCCTACGGTGAAGCTGACGAAGGACGAGCTTGTCCAGCCCACGGTGCTTTCTACGGATGCCAAGCTCAAGGCGGCAACCGACCAGGCGAACACCATGATCAAGGCCGACATCGTGCTTACCATGGCCGGTACCGCGGCGGGCGAGGTGAACGCCGATCTGATCTCGCAATGGGTAAGGCTCGGCGATGACCTGACGGTAACGCTGGATGATGCGGCGCTTACGGCATGGGTGGACCAGCTGGCCGCGGCCTGCAATACCGTGGGCACGCAACGCACGTACACTCGCCCCGATGGCAAGGTCGTTACGGTGGAAGGCGGCATCTACGGCTGGGAGGTCGACCGCGATGCGTTGCTGGGCACGGTGAAAGAAGGCGTGGCGAGCGGTACAGTCACGACGGTCGATGTTCCCACGACATCAACGGGTACGGGCTATAATGGCGTCGGCGCTTGCGATTGGGGTGCGCGGTACTGCGATATCGACCTTTCCGAACAGTACGTGCGCTTTTACGATGCGTCAGGCGCGCTTATTTGGGAGTCGCCTTGCGTGTCGGGGACCCCTAACGGCTCGCACAATACGCCTACGGGAGTTTACTGGCTCAATGCAAAAGCAAGCCCCTCGAAGCTCAAGGGGACGAATCTCGACGGTTCGAAATACGAATCGACAGTGCAGTACTGGATGCCGTTCGTCGGCAATGTCATCGGTTTGCATGATGCTGACTGGCAAGCTGCTTTCGGAGGCTCGCGCTATAGGGATGGCTACGGCAGTCACGGCTGCGTGAACCTGCCGCCAGGCATGGCGGCGGAGTTGTACGGCATCATCCAGTCAGGCGATGTCGTGGTGAGCCACTGGTAAGATAC